>JABDMQ010000101.1 GCA_013001365.1 Flavobacteriaceae bacterium | reverse complement strand
TCGCTGCAAATCTACTTCCAATTTGAACTCCATCAGCACCTAAGACCATACATGCCAACATTGCACGACCTGTAGCAATTCCACCAGCTGCAATCAAGGGAATATCGATTTGCTCTTTTACCATAGGAATCAATGTCAAAGTTGTTGTCTCTTCTCTGCCATTATGCCCTCCTGCCTCAAAACCTTCGGCAACGACAGCATCAACTCCTGCTTCTTGTGCCTTAAGAGCGAATTTAACACTGCTAACTACATGAACCACCGTTATTCCTTTTTCTTTTAACCATGATGTCCAGATTGTCGGATTGCCGGCTGATGTAAAAACGATCTTTACATTTTCCTCAACAATAATGTTCATGATGTCTTCAATATTGGGATACAACATTGGGACATTGACACCAAAGGGTCTATGAGTTGCTTTTTTGCATTTTCGAATATGTTCCCTAAGAACATCTGGATACATTGAACCTGCTCCAATCAATCCTAAAATCCCTGAATTGCTCGAAGCCGATGCTAGGCGCCACCCACTATTCCATATCATCCCAGCTTGAATGATGGGATAATCGATTTTGAAAAGTTCGGTTATTCTATTTTTCATGAAACTTATACTAAGAAATTACTCCAGAACCCAATAATTCATCATCAATGTACCAAGCGACAAATTGTCCTTCAGTAATTGCAGATTGTGGATCTTCGAATTCAACGTAAAGTCCACTTTCAACTTTATGTAATTTGGCTTTCTGCAATGGTTGGCGATAACGAATCCTTGCAAAGACTTTCATGACATCATCTGTTCTTAGCTCGAGGTCTTCCCTCACCCAATGCAGTTCGTTATTAGAAACATATAATGCTCGCCTGTACAGCCCAGGGTGAGATTTTCCTTGACCAGTATAGATTACATTTTCTTCAACGTCTGTATCGATCACGAACAATGGCTCAGGTGTACCACCTACAGCTAGCCCTTTTCGCTGACCTTTGGTGAAATAATGCGCACCTTGATGTTTTCCAACTATTTGTCCATCTTTCACGGAATATT
The DNA here is from genome assembly GCA_013001365.1 of Flavobacteriaceae bacterium. Lineage (GTDB taxonomy): Bacteria > Bacteroidota > Bacteroidia > Flavobacteriales > Flavobacteriaceae > JABABD01. Next base: position 9,498 of record JABDMQ010000101.1, on the reverse strand, counting down.
CAATTTTCCTGGAGAGATATTCTAATTTTTCCTTTTCAGAAGTGAATTCTGGCTCATGGATACTATAAAGTTGCTGTTCTTTTGGAATTTCTATAATTATCCCTTCTTTGGGCTTCAATTGTTGCTGAAGAAAATCAGGTAGCCTCACTTTTCCTATGAAACATAAACCTTGCGAATCTTTTTTATCCGCCGTGATCAGTCCAAGTTCAGAAGCAATTTTACGTACTTCTGGCTTGGTCAATTCACCAATAGGGAATAATGATCTTGATAATTGCTCTTGAGATAGTTGACACAAGAAATAGGACTGGTCCTTATTCCTGTCCTTACCTGCTTTTAACTGGTATATCTTTTTCCCATCCTTGAGAATTTCACTCTTCCTGCAATAATGGCCTGTTGCAACGTAATCTGCCCCAAGTTCTAGTGCTATCTTCATAAACACATCAAACTTGATTTCACGGTTGCACAGAACATCAGGATTTGGCGTACGTCCTCTTTCATATTCATTGAACATATAGTCAACAATCCTCTCTTTGTATTGCTCGCTCAAATCAACGGTCTGGAAGGGTATTTCCAGTTTTTCAGCAACTAGAATTGCATCATTGCTATCATCTAACCAAGGACATTCATCAGAAATAGTAACCGAGTCATCGTGCCAATTCTTCATGAATAGGCCTATCACCTCATGCCCTTGTTGCTTCAGTAAAAAAGCAGCAACGCTTGAGTCAACGCCACCCGAAAGTCCTATAATCACTCTTGCCATGCGGCAAAATTACGATAAATGAATGAGATTTTAATCTTGTATTATATAACTGAAAAGAGTCAGTTTTTATGAAATGTCTTTGGATTGGAGTAATTCTTCTCTTTTTGTAATTCACCATTTTCATAATACCTCCAGATGCTATGTTTCTTTCCATTCTTGAATTGACCTTCAACAATTAACTCTCCTTTCGGAGTATAGTCTTTGTATGATCCATGCATCTCTCCGTTTTTATAATTGAAGTCCTTGATAACTATTCCTTTTTCAGTATAGTTCTTTGCATTGCCTTCAGCTTTACCATTCACAAAGGACATATGTTCTGCCAATTGCCCATTATTAAAGTATACACTTTTATCGCCATGAAGTAATCCATCATCATTATAATTTTCTTGGGTCATTACTTTATCTGAATCGTTATGGTAATAAAGCCATTCCCCAACGTATTTCTTCCCATTCATTTTACCCTTGCTAATAATATTACCATTAGATGCTAGGAACGTCACTTCACTGATGTCAGAATCTGAATTGAAAAGCTTGGTAGCCGTAAGGACACTTTTCTTTTTAATAAGCTTATAGAATTTAAAAAGCCCAACCTCCTTGCCATGATCAAATTCTCCTTGGTAACGTAATTGCTTGGTATCCTCGAAGTTTTTCTTCCAAATACCATGTCGCTTTCCATCATTATCAAACTGATTATAAGACTGTTGCGCGAATACATTTGACATAGCAAATGTTAATGAAATCATAAATATGATATTTTGTTTAATCATTTTAACTTTTCTTTAAACAAAAGGTTGAACATTACTTCTAATTTAGCTTCATAATAATTTATTAACACCAAAAAAACTCAAAAAAATGAACATTATTTCAAAAATTTCAAAGATTGTGCCAATAATCATGTTGGCTTTCATCTTCCTAGCGTGTAGCAACGACGATGATAATACGCCTGCTCCAATGCAGTCTAATATAGTAGAACTAGCTTCAGCAACAGCTGACCTTAGTAGTTTAGTAGCAGCGTTACAAGCTGCAGATGGGGATTTAGTATCTGTTCTTAGTGGTGCAGGGCCATTTACCGTTCTTGCGCCAAGTAATGCGGCCTTTCAAGCTTTACTAGATAGTAATCCAGCTTGGAACACTATTGCTGATATAGATACAGCAGTTTTATCTCAAGTATTGTTAAACCATGTTATTAGTGGATCAGTAACTTCAAGCGATTTGACAGCTGGCGGTGCAGGGTATGCAAGAACCAATGCCTCAGGTGCTGGAGGTGCCAACCTTAGTATTTTCTATGACACCTCTAATGGAGTTAGATTCAACAATGTTTCTTCTGTAACTACTCCAGATGTTGAGGCTCCAAACGGAGTAGTTCATTTGGTAGATGCTGTGATAGGATTACCAAATATAGTTGATCACGCAGTTGCTAATCCTGATTTATCGGAACTTGTTGGTGCGTTGACTGCAGGCGGAAATACAACTTTTACGGATCTTTTGGCAACACCTGGAGACTTTACAGTTTTTGCACCAGTAAATTCTGCTTTCACAGGATTCACGAATCCAAATGGAAATGATATTAATGATATTCTTTCAAATCATGTTATCGTTGGTGCGAGTGCACTTTTAACTGGTTTGAGTAATGCTTATTTAAACACAGCTGCAACTAATGGTGATGGCGATGCGTTAAGCATCTATATCAACACCGATGATGGTGTTACATTAAATGGAACCTCTAATGTAGCAGCTGCCGATATTGTCGCAACGAACGGAATAATTCATGCCGTCGATGCTGTAATCGATCTACCTTCAGTCGTAACCTTTGCAACGGCGGACCCAACATTCGGAACTTTGGTCACTGCTTTAACAAGAGCGGACCTAACATTTGATTATGTAACAACACTTTCCAGTGAAGGACCTTTTACTGTTTTCGCACCAATAAATGAAGCTTTCACTGATCTTTTGACCGAACTTGGAGTTGAGTCTTTAGGAGACATTGACGAGCCAACTTTAAAAGCAACACTAGACCACCATGCTGTAGCAGGGCTAAATGTAAGAGCAGAAGATTTAACAGATGCATTTACGGTGCCAACCTTAGGCGGTGATATCACTGCCAATGTAACAGGTGGTGCAACTTTAACAGATGCTAATGATAGGGTTAGCAATATCATTGCGACTAATGTACAAGCTATTAATGGTGTTATCCATGCTATTGATAAAGTAGTATTACCACCATTAGAATAATTTACGATAATAATCTTCCTTTATGATTGATTAATAGCAAATTATCGTAACAAAAAAGCCTCCTGTTTCTCAGGAGGCTTTTTAGTTGATTCTATTTCTTTCTTTTTTGTGATTGCTTTTGTTGCTCGGCTTTCTCCATCATCTCTTGCATTTTCTTCTGGAATCGATTTTCTTTCTTTGGTTTCTTCTTATTTGTCTCGATCTTGGCCAAAACTTTATCCTCGTCTATTATATAGTTTTTGATAACTAACATGATTCCGATAGTAATAAGGTTAGAAATGAAGTAATACAAACTCAATCCAGATGCATATTGATTAAAGAACACCAACATTAATAATGGGGAGAAATAGATCATATATTTCATCATCTTACCCATATCTGGCATACCTTCTTGTGTTGGTTGAGATGCCACTTGCTGCCCTGTTGTTAATTTCATATAGAAGAAAATGGCTATAGCTGCTAATATTGGAAACAAACTAACATGGTCTCCATATAGTGGAATCCTGAATGGTAATTCAGCTATAACATCATAAGATGAAAGGTCATCTGCCCAAAGGAAGCTTTTCTGTCTGAGATCAAAAGCCGTTGGGAAGAACATGAACAAGGCATAGAATACTGGCAATTGAATGAATGCCGGTAAACAACCACTCATAGGACTCGCACCTGCTTTATTGTACAAGGCCATGGTTTCCTGTTGCGACTTCATTTTATTGTCCTTGTACTTTGCTTGAATCGCTGCAATTTCAGGCTTTAGTATTTTCATCTTTGCCTGGGACAAATAAGATTTATATAGAACCGGTGACAGCACAAGTCTTACCAAGATCGTCATAAGAATAATTGCAATCCCATGAGGGAGGAAACTGCTTAAAAAAGCAAACAAAGGAATGAATACAGACTTATTTATCCAACCGAAAATGCCCCACCCGAAAGGAATACTTTCAACCAGGTTCCTGTCGTATTGCTTTAATACCTTACTATCAGTCGGCCCATAATAAAGACCAAGGGACTCATTGATCTCGCCACCTTGCAATTCCAATGGAATCTTAGAAGCATAAGCTTTAGTGAACGTTGTATCGACATCTTCATTTTCAACTAAATCCTTGGAAATCAATTGTGTGGTCTTGAATGGCTTGTCAGTAAGCAAGATAGAACTGAAAAAGAACTGTCGATATGATATCCAACTTACATTCTCCTCGATTTCATCGTCCTCACCTGTCTGGGCTAATTTATCAACACGTCCATCATCATATTCATAGGTCAAACGTGTATACCTGTTCTCATAGGTTATGCTTTTAGCATGTCTCAATCCCATTAACTCCCAATCAAGTTGAACTTCTTGGGCACTATTAATTACATCATTAAGCCCTTGGCTTCGAACTGAAAAACCAAGCATGTAATCATTAGGCTTCAATTCATATCGATACTCAAGAAACTTGCTTTCGGATACTTTCAATTTCATCGACAATACTTGATTGTCACCATTCTTGCTTAAAGATGGTTGGAAGTAAAGGTCCTTGGTATTAAGCACACGACTGTCAGTTGTACCTAGGTTGATATTGAATAGTGAATTCTTGTCCTTGATCAAGTAAATTGGAACCGAATCGTAGTTTACGAACTGCTTTAATTTAACTTCGGAAAGATATCCTCCTTTATTGTTTACTTTAATGTATAGAACGTCGTTTTCAATGACAGTTTCGTTATCCTTAGCAGATGGCAAGGTGGCTGAGTAGGCAAAACTTCCTAGTCTATTTTGAAGTGCAACAACTTGTGTGGAATCGGCTTGTACCGGCTCAATATATTCTTCAGCTGTTGTAATTTTGGAATCCTTTGATTCTTCAGCCTTTTTTTCTGCATCTATTTGCTCTTGCTTGGCATTCTCCCGTGCTTCTATGGCCTCAGGGCTATTGGATTGCTGCCATAGCATGTACATTAATATGGCACCAATAAGGATGAATCCGATGATTGAGTTTAGGTCTAGTTTCTTTTCTTCCATTTTAGTTTAGTTTCCCCTTCTTTTATTGGAGTAGATTGACTTTAATCAAAAAGTCATCCAACAATCACTTTTGCGCCATAGTGACACTATTATTTTTCTTTGAATGATTTAAGGCAGCTTTAACAAAAGCAACGAACAACGGATGAGGATTGGCTACTGTACTTTTGTATTCCGGATGATATTGAACACCTACGAACCAAGGATGGTCAGGAATTTCAATGATCTCGACAAGACCAGTATCAGGATTTAGTCCTGTTGCTTTCATTCCGGCTTTCTCTATTTGGTCCTTGTATTCATTATTGAACTCATAACGATGCCTATGCCGTTCCTTTATCAATTCCGTCCCATAAACCTGAGAGGCAATACTGTTCTCGACCAATTGACAGTCCCAAGAACCAAGTCGCATTGTTCCTCCTTTATTGGTTATGGTTTTCTGTTCTTCCATGAGATCGATGACAGGGTGTGAAGTTTCCTCGTTCATTTCCGTGGAATTGGCATCCTTTAACCCAAGGATATTCCTTGCGTATTCTATAACAGCCATCTGCATTCCCAGACAAATTCCCAAGAATGGAATCTTGTTTTCTCGAACAAACTTCACAGCAGAGATCTTTCCTTCTATTCCACGCTCACCAAAACCAGGCGCCACCACAACACCGTCAAGATGTCCCAGTTTGAATTTAAGGTTATCGTCGTTCAAGTACTCTGAATGAATGGACTCCACTTCTACTTTAACCTCGTTTTCTGCTCCTGCATGAATAAAGGATTCCAATATGGATTTATATGAATCCTGCAGTTCTACATACTTCCCGATCAATCCAATGGTCACAGAACCTGATGGATTCTTATGACGATTGAGGAATTCGTTCCACTGCGTTAGGTCAGGTATTGTGCTTTCCAGATCAAGTTTTTTCAAGACTATGGTATCCAATCCCTCCTCGAGCATCATATTGGGTACATCATAGATAGTTGAGGCATCAATGGATTGGATAACTGCATCTTCGGTAACATTACAAAACTTAGCGATCTTGGTTTTCAATCCTTGTGGTAATACATGTTCTGTTCTACAGACCAAGACATCTGCTTGCACTCCACTTTCCATCAAGGTTTTAACACTATGTTGGGTCGGCTTGGTCTTAAGTTCTCCTGCAGCGGACAGATAAGGTATCAATGTTAGATGTATTGAAATGGCATTGTGCTCCCCAAGGTCCCATTTTAATTGCCTCACTGCTTCCACATAGGGCAACGATTCAATATCACCTACCGTTCCACCAATTTCGGTGATCACAATATCATATTCGCCAGAATTCCCTAAAATCTGAACGCGTTGTTTTATCTCGTCCGTGATATGAGGAATGACCTGAACTGTTCTCCCTAAGAATTCTCCCCTACGTTCCTTTTCAATGACGCTTTGGTAAATTCGGCCAGTAGTTACATTATTTGCTTGAGATGTAGGTACATTAAGGAAACGCTCATAGTGCCCAAGGTCCAAATCGGTTTCAGCACCATCGTCAGTGACATAACATTCACCATGTTCATATGGATTCAAGGTTCCCGGGTCTACATTAATATAAGGGTCCAGTTTTTGAATGGTCGTTCTGTAACCTTGTGCCTGAAGTAATTTGGCCAATGAAGCTGCGATAATTCCCTTACCGAGCGAAGAGGTAACACCTCCTGTTACAAAAACATATTTAGTGGTCATGTTGCGCTGTTAAACGCAGGCAAATTTAGTGATTTTGAATGGAACTTATGGAACAAATCACTATTAATCTTTCTCAGGGAACTGAGCTTGAATGTTCCTGATGATATGTTCAAGACCATTGACCTTTAGTTCATAAACCGTTGTTAGCATTTGACCTAATTTACCTTCAGGAAGTCCTTTATTATGATACCAGACCACGTAATATTCAGGCAAATCAATAAGATTGCGACCTTCATATTTTCCATAAGGCATCGTTGCATGTGCAAGGTCTATTAAAAATTGCTTGTCGGGTTGTAAAATCATTATTACCTTGAAAATACTATGGGAAATCCAATTGAAAATCCGTATTACAATATATTCATAATTTTTATTTGCGGTGTCATTTTTTGGGTGGCTTCCATCAATAGCATAAAATTCTCAGCGCAAACTGGTGTTTTTGTATATATCTATTTACCATTGATAAGTGCAGCAATGGTCATGGTGCTGTATTTACTCAGCCGGCTTTTAATTAAAAGATATAGTTGGATTATAACGCTGGTAGGAGGACTGGCTCTTTTAACCGCAGGAATTGCGACTTATTTTAATTATTTATAATTGGATAGTTTGTTCAACTCATCCCTAATGTATAGCTGCCATTTTTTTTGTGCTTCTATGTTCATGGAATAATTTGATTGGTCATCATACAACTCTTGCATTTTTGCAAGTTCCTTGTTCGACATTTCAACCAATACATTCATTTCTGACTTGATGTTAATGGTAAAACCGAATTCTGCAATACGTTTCCTCAATTTTCTTGCATTCAATTCAGTGATATCGAAATGAAGTTGTTCATGTGCCAAAACAATTTCGTTGACCTTGCTTGGTTTGTACCATGATTTATCAGGATAAAAATGTGCAACAACATTTGATGAATAATCGACAAGTCTGGTTGAGGTAGTCCTAGCTGAAAAATCTGAAGATAATCCTGAAGCTGTTATAGCCACCGCATCTATGCCTTCTTCGGGTTGTGCTTTAAAATCAGACCATTGTAATCTATAGTCCTCATTCCAAACCATCTGGGTTTCATAAGGGTTATTGCCAAAAGCAATTAAGAATATGACTAAAATTAACTGGTACACTTATTTCCAATTGAATGTAATGTTCTTTTCTATATCCGGATGCAGACTATAGATCACAGGACATGTATTCGCAGTTTTTTCCAGGATTTTTCTTGTATTGTCATCTGTTTCAAATGGAAAATCGAGAACAATATCTATCCTTGAAATTCGTCTAGGGCCTGATGCCATTGTCTTAGTAACTTCTGCAGTCGTCCCGATCATATCGACACCCATATTCCTTGCCTTGATTCCCATGACAGTGATCATGCAAGTTGCCAGACCATTGGCCACGGTATCTGTAGGTGAAAACGCTTCGCCTTTTCCATTATTGTCTATAGGAGCGTCCGTAATGAATTCGTCTCCAGATTTAATATGTTTGTTATTGGCCCTTAAATTCCCGAGGTAAGTTACTTTGGATGTCATGCTATTGGGCTTCAACTAATCTGAGGTTATCATATTTAACAATGTATGCAGCTTCATTGTAATAACCACCGAACAGTTTCTTCTTGTAGTTAAATTTGTTCTCGACATATTCTGTTTCCATGTCGTAATTGGCACCTTTAAAAAGGTTTTCATTAGCAGATAAACGCAATAAGATGTCCAAGGTCATATCAAAGCCCCTAACTGCAAACTTGTTCGGAGCTATGCCATATTTATCCTTATATTGGTTTACGAACAAGTTATTAGTCTCCTCATCATAATCCTTTTGCACTGTTGGATAGTGAAACCTCAGGTTCGATAAATGTACGTTCCTGATATTATCCCCTTCGAAGGCAGAATTCTTGTTCGTGGTCATTAATACAATCTCGATCTTCTCTTCGATATTGATCAAGGAGTTGAGCATACTCGAAACATTAGCTACAAAACCTTCGTCTTGGGTTTCCAAGAAAACCACATTCTTTCCCGGTTGTATAACATCTTCAAAATCCTCAGTAATTACATAGTAACCGTCTGTTTCGGTTTTCTTCTTTTTATCCATCTTCATCCTGGATAAAATTTGTTTCGCTTTCGGAAATTTCCCTTTCAAGATACTACTGATGTTCTTGTGCTTGGAGTCTGAAACGATAATCACTTTGTCAACTAAAGTATCTTGAGCAACGAAATCGATAATCTTGCCTCGAAGCATATCGTCGGACGGTCTGGTCTGAAAGACATTGTCATACATTTGAACCTTATCGACTATTGGGGATATCACTGGGATACGATCTCGTTTCAATTCTGAGGCCGCACGATTGAAATTCTTAACCATTAAAGGTCCAATAACTGCATCTACAGCAGAGAAATTGTTTCTATTGATTATGCTGGAAACCTCATATTCCTGATTTCTGGTATCATACACATCCAACTTTGTTGAAATGCCAAGCCTCTTGGCAGAATCCAATGCCATCAAGACTCCAGAATGGAAATCTAACGAAACATTGAGGGAACGACGATTCTTGATCCTCCTTTTTGCTTCGTAAACAGAATCAGGATTTACTCTATGCAATTCAAAAGGCAACATGACAACTAAGTGCTTCCTTTCAAAATCATTGATACTATCAAGCAAGCTGAATTTTCCCGTTATGTTTCCTGAAGAAGCAAGGACTATATTACTTTTAGGCACTTTCAAAATCATCCCGTCTTTAAGTCCTCCATCCTTGAGTTCTGGATTGAGCTCTTCTAGTTCTTCCTTGGTAAGTCCTAACTTAATTTTCAAACGATAATAACCTTCTCGAGG
>JABDMQ010000051.1 GCA_013001365.1 Flavobacteriaceae bacterium | reverse complement strand
CGCATACACATTTATATAGTGAGGCCTTTAACGAGGACCGGGATGACATGATCCAGCGTGCCATGGATCTAGGCATACAACGGTTTTTCGTACCTGCCATCGATTCGTCATATACTAAGGCCATGTTGGCATTGAAGGAAAATTACCCAGAACATGTACATTTGATGATGGGACTGCATCCTACCTCTGTGAACGACAATTACCAAGAAGAACTGCAACATGTAGAAGACATGCTTGCAGAGCATGAGTTCTGTGCTATTGGAGAAATTGGCATAGACCTTTATTGGGACAAGACGACCTTGGGCATTCAGCAGGAGGCATTTAGGCACCAGATTAACTTGGCCAAGACGCATAAGCTACCAATCGTTATTCATTGTCGAGAGTCCTTTGACGAGATCTTTGCTGTCTTGGAAGAGGAAAAAAGCGAAGACCTTTATGGAATCTTTCATTGTTTTACAGGAACCATCGATCAAGCACATCAGGCCATTTCGTATAATATGAAACTTGGTATCGGTGGTGTAGTGACTTTCAAGAATGGGAAGATCGATCAATTCCTAGACCAAATTGACCTTAAGCATATCGTGTTGGAGACCGATTCGCCATATTTGGCGCCTGTGCCATATCGAGGCAAGCGTAACGAAAGTAGTTATATTGTCGAAGTGCTTGAGAGACTTTCCAGTATCTATCAAGTTTCAAAACAGGACGTTGCACGCATTACCACACAAAATTCAAAAGACGTATTCAATATATAGATGAACCAAGCCAAACCGAACATACTATTAATTTATACAGGTGGCACGATCGGTATGATGAAAGACGCCGCCTCTGGAGCCTTACGTGCATTCGATTTTGATAAGCTACTGGAACGAATCCCGGAGCTTAAGCTACTGGACTGCACAATAGATACAACATCTTTTGAAAAGCCCATAGACTCTTCGAACATGAATCCAAGATATTGGATGAAGATTGCTGAAATCATTGATACACATTATGAAGCCATGGATGGTTTCGTAGTGTTGCATGGCAGTGACACTATGAGCTATTCGGCATCGGCATTGAGCTTCATGCTTGAGAATTTGGCCAAACCAGTGATCTTCACTGGCTCTCAGCTGCCAATAGGAGATCTTCGTACGGATGCCAAGGAGAATTTAATAACGTCTATTCAGTTGGCATCCTTGCAAGAAATGGGTAAGCCTATGATCTCTGAGGTTGGACTGTATTTTGAATATAAATTGTATCGAGGAAATCGCACGGCGAAAATAAATGCCGAGCATTTTGAGGCTTTTTCATCACCAAATTATCCTGAACTAGCAGAGTCTGGCGTGCATCTTAAAGTGAATCATGATCTGCTTTTACGCCCACAGCCAAACACGGAATTCAAGGTTCATAAACAAGTGGACGATAATATCATGCTCATTAAGCTCTTTCCAGGAATCAATAAACGCACAATCGAATGTATGCTTAATAGGCCGCTCTTAAAAGGGGCTATTCTAGAGACATATGGCGCTGGTAACTGCACCACAGAAAAATGGTTCATTGATGAACTCAAACGAGCTATTAACAAAGGGGTGCATTTAATAAATGTTACCCAATGTCCTGGCGGAAGTGTCTTGATGGGCCAATACCAAACCAGCATGCAGCTTATGGATATTGGCGTAATCTCTGGAAAGGACATTACCTCCGAAGCAGCTATATGTAAACTGATGTTCTTGTTAGGCATGAATACAAGTGGTCAGGAATTCAAGAAACAATTCGAGACTTCCTTGCGAGGGGAGATGTCATAAAATTAACGCATCAAATTTTAGTGGGTGAAGTTTTTTTTGTTAATTCGACGGCTGGAATTACTATTCCAACAATCATTTAGAGAGGTGGCCGAGTGGTCGAAGGCGCACGCCTGGAAAGTGTGTATACGCCAAAAGCGTATCGAGGGTTCGAATCCCTTCCTCTCTGCTAATACATTCAATGACTGATTATAAGGTAGCTCTATGTCCTGAAATATCTTTGATCAGGTTAAACAAGAGGACCAAAGTAAATACAGATTTGTATTCTGGGATCAGGATCAACAATCAACGAAGCTATAATTAAAAATCATCAGTAATGACAGCTAATCGCTGATGAATTTTAATTTTTTAATTACATTTTTTTTATATCTTTAACCTTTAACTAATAAAATTAAGAACAATCACAATGAAAAGATTATTTTCAATTATAGCCATCGCTTGCGTCATGGCTTTCGGTACAGCAAACGCTACAACTAATGCAAACGCTAATACTATTGTTAGTACAATTGCAAATACTACTCAAGATGAGGCTGCGGCAGATGCAGAAGAGAGTTTAGGGTTCCATCAGGAGCTTAAGAAACGATTTATAGAAGGTGGCCCTGGATTTATGGGAATCGTTCTATTATGTTTGATTCTTGGTCTGGCGATTGCTATTGAAAGAATCATATTCCTGAACCTTTCTACTACAAATACAAAAAAGCTTACCCAAAATGTTGAAGAAGCTCTATCATCTGGTGGCGTCGATTCTGCTAAAGAAGTCTGCAGGAACACAAAAGGGCCTGTTGCTTCTATTTTCTACCAAGGATTGGACAGGGTAGATGAAGGATTGGACAATGTTGAGAAAGCTGTTGTAGCTTACGGAGGTGTACAAATGGGACAATTGGAGAAAAATGTTTCATGGATATCATTGTTTATTGCACTTGCACCAATGCTTGGATTCATGGGAACAGTAATTGGTATGATCCAGGCCTTCGATAAGATCGAGGCAGCAGGAGACATGCAGCCATCGCTTGTTGCAGGTGGTATTAAAGTAGCATTATTAACAACTGTATTTGGTTTGATCGTTGCGATCATACTTCAGATTTTCTACAACTACATCATTGCCAAGATCGACGGTATCGTTAATGATATGGAAGATGCATCGATTACTTTGATGGATTTGTTGATCAGAAACAAGAAGTAATATTGTATAATTCAAACTAAGAAATCATGAATAAAATAGTAACCATAATAGGAGGGGTAATTGGAGTTCTAGCCATTATCCTTCTTGGTCGGATTATCAATACAGGAGATACGACCATTCAGTCTGCTGCAAAAGCAGGCGATTCAGGATTGGTCAACGGTCTATTGGACCCGATGGCATATGTTGCATATCTAGTACTTGGAATCATTTTACTTCTAGTAGTGGTGTTCACACTAAAGAATATGTTCTCTCACCCAGGGGCTTTAATGAGTACCTTAAAGGGAGTAGGATCATTTTTAGTGGTATTCGCCATATGTTATTTTGTACTTGCTAATGGCGTTGAAACTCCTTTAAGAGATGGTGAAGTATTGTCTGAAGGCGGGTCTAAAATGGTTGGCGCAGGATTGTTTATGTTCTATGCGTTAATTCTTATTGCAGGAGGATCGATGTTATTCTTTGGAGTTAAAAAAATGTTGAAATAATATGGCAAAGCGAGCAGCACCGGAAGTTAATGCAGGCTCTATGGCAGACATTGCTTTCTTGCTCTTGATCTTTTTCTTGGTGACAACCACTATAGAAACAGATTCAGGGCTAAACAGGAAATTGCCTCCAATGGAGGAAACAGAACCGCCGATCATCAAGCAGAAGAATATCTTCCAACTATCGGTTAACAAGAACGATCAGTTGTTCTTGAAATCCAGTGGTAATGATGGGGAAGTGGTCGAATTGAAGAATTTAAGGAAATTAGCAGTCGCTTTCTTGGACAATGGCGGTGGTCAAGGTGATGAGGCATGTTCTTTCTGTCAAGGTAAGAGGGACCCAAGATCATCTGATAATCCAG
>JABDMQ010000045.1 GCA_013001365.1 Flavobacteriaceae bacterium | reverse complement strand
TCCTTCTGTGGGGAGATACATTTCTCGCAAAAGGGCCTTAAAACGTTTTTCATTGCGGTAAGGATTAAATTCAGGATGCAAATTTGTCACGGTTATGCCATAATTAAAGGTGTATTTTGATTTATTGAGATAAAAGTACATACTATCTCGTTCTTTTAATATGGCATGAACATTAGCTTTACTTAAATATATTTGATCAATTTTTATTAGATGCCTTTTGCCGAGACTATCTAGTTTTTTTTGATCTCCCAATTGCGCATAGGTTATAGAGACATCTCTAAATCCAAATATTCCTTTTTCTGAATTTTTATTAATTAATTCATTGGCAGTTATATAGTCTTTTTTGTAATAAGAATATAACCACGAAAAATATATTTTTTGACGTTCGTGTAATTCTTCGAAGACATCAGTTTTCATGAATTGTTCTGCTTCCTTTAAAAACCCATTAGAAGTCAATGAGCGAAACCAATAATATAAATGAAATGAACTTAATTCAGAAGCTTTCTTGGCGAATTCTACTGCCTTGTGCCTGTCTTTGAAAATTTGATCATAACCCATAGATATAAACAAATTCGAAATAATAGCATTTTCAGGCTCTTCTTCTAATTTTTGATGCCAATAATCCATTGCGGCTTGCCACGATTTATTTCTACCCACAATAGAATATGTAGTGAATAGACTCTTGTAATTAAGACTAAATAGAAAATCGTAGTCAGCAATAAAAGCATCCACTTCATCATATTTATTGTTCAATATCAAAAGCCAAGCATACCTAGTTGCAATCATCGAAGAAAAAGGACTTAATACATTTGCAATTGTGGCTTGATTCAGGGCTTCGTTTAAATTCGGATTATCTTTGGTTAGATAATATTTAGCATACCAATGCCGAGATTCGGCGTCGCTAGGATTCAGGGTGATGGCCTTCTTGAAATAGTGTTCACTTTTGACTCTATCTACGTGTAATAATAATCTCGCTTTTACCGCGTTTGCCCTTGCTGATTCTGGGTCAATTATTAAGGCTTTGTCAATATACGAATTAGCTTTCTTTGTAAAAGAAACATAGCTCCCTGTTTGATAGGCCACATTTTGAATTATTAATGCCATCTCTAAATTGGAGGCTGCAACCTCAACATAGGCATCCACGAAACCTGAGTCTAAGGCTATGGCTTTCTGGTTGTATTCCCAATTCTTTTTTAGATCTGCATATTTTCTGCTATGGTTGAGCCGTCGTCCTTCGAGATGTAAGTTATAGGCCTCCATGTTTTGGGTGGGTAGTTTTTGAAGTATCTTTTCTTCTTCGGGGCTTAAGGTCGTTTTAAGTTGTTGCATCACCTCTTGGGCCACATTGTTCTGTATGGTGATCACATCATCAAAGTTTTCATTGTATTCTCTAGACCACACATGATTATCGTCTGCATCGATCAGTTGTACTATGATCTTAAGATCGTTTTCGTAGAGGGTGATGCTACCTTCCAATACATAAGCAACTCCTAATTCCTTGGCAATTTGTGGTATTTGCTTGTCTGTATCACGATAGGTGGCGGAAGAGGTAAAGGAAGTCACCGATAGGTCGTGCATCTGTGCTAGTGAGTGCAGGATGTTATCGCTTACACCATCTGAGAACCATTGGGAGTCTTTTGGGCTAAAGTCCTTGAAGGGCAGTACGGCAATCGATTTTTGTTCGGGCTTCTTGTTCAATACCGTGCTTTGAAGCAAAGAATACCCAAGCACAAAAACTAGTATAGTTGCTAATACATAACCTATTTTTTTGGTCGACAGTCCCGTTTGTGGTTCTGGTTTTTGGTCGGCCAGCTCACTCAAACTAATGCTCTTGGTCTTGTACTCTCCTGGTGCAATGCCATAGTATTTTGCAAAGGCCTTATTGAAATAGGACCGACTGCTAAAGCCTACCTGGTATGCGATCTCGGCCATGCTATCATCGGTCTTCTTGATGAGCTTGGCAGCCTTTTCCAAACGTAGTTCTCGAATATACTGGTTCACCGACTTGCCAGAGGCCGCTTTTACTTTTCGTAAGGTCTGTGAAGAACTCAAGCCGAGTTGGGAAGAGAGGTCTCCCACCCCGAATTTTTCGTTGGATATATTTTTTAGAACAATTGCCCTAACCTCGTCTATGAACAATTGCCCCATATCAAATTAATAGCTTGAATATTAAAGGTATGGAAAAATCCGTTATTCTCCAGGAACCGGTAAATACCACTTTCTTAAAAAAGATTTGAAACGTTCTTCATTGCGATAGGGATCAAAAACTCGACCATGTTCATTTACCATTGGAACTGACCATTGACTAAAGATGTTTTCCAAATGATGATACATGGAATCCCGATCCTTTAAATGGGCGTGTATTATGGCGCGATTTACACTCCAAGTGCTCAATCTTCCGGTGCCCCATGGAAATAGCTTGTACATACTATCCACTTTCTTTCGGTTACCGGCCTTTGCATAGGTCAGTGTCCGTGCCAAAAACTGGTGCTTAAATATGCTGTCGTTCAAAATTTCATGTGCTTTTTCAAAGTCACTTTGTTCATAATATAATTCCCAAAGTTGATACAATTTGCTCTCTTGGTTAGCACTGGAACTATAAGTTGGAGTGGACATCAATTCCTTTGCCTCTTCGAATCTATGAGTTTTGACCAACCCATAAACATATGCTGATATATATACTGGATTGAGATTGTACGCCTTTTTGCATAATTCCACCCCTTTTTTATAATCATAGGTGATATCTCTGTGATATGTAGCCAAATTTATAAGTTGTGCGGGATTATCTGGATTTTGTTTGATTTCTTCTTCATAGCCCGGTTGTAAAGCTTTCCAGTCTTTGTGTTGTAATACATACATCAAATCATGCAAAACATTATTTTCTTCTAAGATGCTCTTCCCAGAATTATATATTTCAATCGCATTATCACGTTGGTTATTGGCTATTAAAGCATTAATATAGTTGTGGAGGGATGTCCCGTCCAATGGGTCTTTGATATAACCTGATTCAGTTTCTTTAACAGCACGTTTTGTATCGGGGTTAGGTCTTAAAAGACGCAGAGTGCCAATCATTCCGTTTTGAGCGTTAGGATTAATGGCGATGGCCTTATCGATGTATTCCTTATGTTTATCCCAGTCAACATATAGAGATAAAAAAGCTTTGGTTACGATTGCATGGCTGGACTTAGGATCGAGGGCCAGTGCCATATCAGCATAATTCGAGGCCAATTCTCTCATTTCGAAAGGATCTACAGAATTTCCGTGACGATGAGAGAGAATATAATAAGTTCTTGCAATATTGGTGTAAGGTTCTACAAAAGATGAATCGAGGGAAATAGCTTGGTGGCACAATTCTAATCTTTGCTCCAAATCTTGTTTTGTAATAATACCAGTTTGTCGCCCTTTCAAATTTAGTACGTAGGCCTCCATATTATCTGTAGGATACTTTTCAACAATGTCTTGCTCCTCTGGGCTCAAGGTGAGCTCCAGCTGCTTTAATACCTCTTGGGAGACGTTGTTCTGTATGGTGATCACATCCTTGAATTCTTCATTGTATTCTCTGGACCAGACATGATTGTCCTCGGCATCGATGAGCTGTACGATGATCTTTAGATCGTTTTCGTAGAGGGTGATGCTGCCTTCCAAAACGTAAGCCACTCCTAACTCTTTGGCAATTTGTGGTATTTGTTTGTCCGTATCGCGGTAGGTCGCCGAGGAGGTAAAAGAAGTCACCTGCAGATCATGCATCTGTGCTAGTGAGTGCAGGATATTATCAGACACACCATCCGAGAACCACTGGGAGTCTTCAGGGCTAAAGTCCTTGAAGGGCAGTACGGCAATCGATTTTTGTTCGGGCTTCTTGTTCAATACCGTGCTTTGAAGCAGAAAATACCCAAGCACACCAACCAGTACTATTGCGAGTACGTAGCCTATTTTTTTGGTCGACAGTCCCGTTTGTGGTTCTGGTTTCTGATCGGCCAGCTCACTCAAACTAATGCTCTTGGTCTTGTACTCTCCTGGTGCAATGCCATAGTATTTTGCAAAGGCCTTATTGAAATAGGACGGACTGCTAAAGCCTACCTGGTAGGCGATCTCGGCCATGCTATCATCGGTCTTCTTGATAAGCTTGGCAGCCTTTTCCAAGCGTAGTTCTCGAATATACTGGTTCACCGACTTGCCAGAGGCCGCTTTTACTTTTCGTAAGGTCTGTGAAGAACTTAAACCTAATTGGGAAGAGAGGTCTCCCACCCCAAACTTTTCGTTGGATATATTTTTTAGAACAATTGCCCTAACCTCGTCTATGAACAATTGCCCCATATCAAATTAATAGCTTGAGTATTAAAGATATGGAAAATATTCAATATCAAGGGATTAAAATGACAGTAAACACTTGTCTTAAACGGCTACAGCACCTTTGATATGCGGATGTGGATTGTAGTCTACAAGTGTGAAGTCCTCAAACTTGAAATCAAGGATGTCCTTCACTTCAGGATTCAATATCATCTTTGGGAGCGGTCGTGGCTCACGCGATAGTTGCAACTCCAGTTGCTCTAAATGATTGCTGTAAATATGGGCATCGCCAAAGGTATGGATGAATTCTCCTGCCTCGAAACCACAAACCTGTGCCATCATCATGGTGAATAAGGCGTAGGAGGCGATATTGAAAGGCACGCCCAAGAATATGTCCGCACTTCGTTGATACAGCTGACAGGATAATTTACCATCTGCGACATAGAATTGAAAAAAGGCATGGCAAGGTGGTAAGGCCGCTTTTCCGTTCGATACATTTTCTGAAAATGATTTTGAGGTATCCGGCAACACCGAAGGATTCCAAGCCGAAACTAGCATACGCCTGCTGTCTGGATTGGTTTTTAAGGTTAGAACGATCTCTTTTATTTGATCAACCTCATCGCTATTCCAATTACGCCATTGATGTCCGTAAACAGGACCAAGGTCGCCATTCTCATCAGCCCAATCGTTCCAGATGCGTACCCCGTTTTCTGTGAGATAATTGATATTGGTATCACCTTTCAAGAACCACAATAATTCATGGACTATGGATTTCAGGTGTAATTTCTTTGTCGTTACCATCGGGAATCCTTCACTCAGGTCAAATCGCATTTGATATCCGAATACACTTTTAGTGCCTGTACCGGTACGGTCTGCCTTTAAATTCCCTTCTTCCAGAACATATTTAACGAGGTCGTGGTATTGCTTCATAATATTTCCTGCGAAAGCAGGAATCTCTTTAAGTTAAACCTTGGATTTTCAGAGAATAAAAATATAAAAAGTGCCATGGTCAATGGC
>JABDMQ010000394.1 GCA_013001365.1 Flavobacteriaceae bacterium | reverse complement strand
ACCCTGACCCTAGCAATGATGAAGAATCAGTGGAAGTTCTAGTGTTAACAGCTGATGTTTTTGTCCTTAAATCTGTGAATGATACCTCACCCGACGAAGGTGATATAATTACATATACCATTGATGTGGACAATTTAGGTCCATCTACGGCCCAATCCCTTCAGATCTTGGATTTACTTCCTGCGGGAGTTACTTATCTAAGTGATGATAGTGGTGGAAACTATGATTCTGTAACCGGAATCTGGGATATTGGTGACCTAGGATCAGGAAACAACACAACGATTGATATAGATGTAAGCGTTGACAGCAGTACAGCTGCTCAGGATATAATGAATGAAGCATCGGTCTATAGCGTCGAACAGGCTGATGATTTCAGGGGTAATAACATCTCATCAGTTAGTTTAACAGTCAATGGTGCAGACCTAGAAGTGGTAAAATCGGTAAATGACAACAATCCTATAGTTAACGATGTGATTACATATACAATTGTCGTAACTAATAATGGACCGGAAAAGGCCAATAACATTACTGTACGAGACCTTTTAGCTGCAGAATTAAGCTTTGTATCCTCAACAATTACTCAGGGTTCTGCTTATAATTCCATCTCAGGAGACTGGTTTGTAAACGATCTGAACGCAGGAGATTCTGCAACAATGACCATCGATGCACAAGTGACCCCTGCCGCAGATGGCTTGGAGTTAGGCAATACGGCAAGTGTTTTAAGCGTAGATGAAGATGATTCAATTATTACTAACAATAGCGATACAGTTACAATTGCTGTGGGAACCGCTGACCTGGAACTGATCAAGACCGTTAGTCAACCAATTTTGGATGCAGGCGATTTCTTTGTTTATACAATAGAAGCAAGGAACAATAGTCTTACCACCAATGCGTTTAGTACTGTCGTGACGGACCTATTGCCAAGTGGGATAATTTATGTTAGTGATAACAGTGGAGGCAACTATGACCCTGTAACAGGTATTTGGAATGTTGGTGCTGTTACAAGCAACAGCTCTGAAACCCTGCTTATAACCTGTCAGGTAGACGCGAATACGGGAGGGTTAACAATAACCAATTCTGCTTCAGGATCATCTGTAATGGTTGATCCAGATATTTCAAATAATACAGATGATGTCTCAGTGACGATAAATGGTGTAGACCTCGAAATCAACATTTCAGTTAGCAGCGCAAATCCTACAGAATTGGATATCATCACATATACAATTACAATTACCAATAATGGTCCACAGGATGCTACAGGAATTCAAGTAAACGACAGCCTGCCGTTTGGCCTAGGTTATATAAGTGACACCCCATCACAAGGAACCTATGATTATTTAACGGGTATCTGGGATGTTGGAGACCTTGCCAATGGCAATATTGCAACCCTAACCATTGATACTGAAGTTAGATTATCTGGTGCAACTATCAATGAAGTGACGATTGCAGCCTTGGATCAATCGGATGGGCTAACGGCGAATAATACTGATAAAGTCAATGTATATGCCAGTAAGACTTTCTATACAGGTTCTGCAATTATTGACATGGGTGTTTCCATTCAAACATACAATAATGGACTTATTCCTTTTGGATTGGTTTACGACCTGTCCATCAATAATAAAATACCTGTTTATTGGGCAGTCAAGAACTCTAAATCATGGGTAAATCCTTCGGCCAAGCAAGATCAAGTAGATATGACAGTTGATGGCAAGGATTATAAAGGAGGACCATTCATTATCCCAGAAGAGTTCATGATCTTGGCACAACCAATTATCAATTCATGGGTGACCAATTATCCAGGTTTGACCGTAGATGTTTCCTTAACGGACTTTGTTGCTCCAATATATGATGTTGTTACTAGTTTTCCTAGAGCGGTACTGGACAGTCAAAATGGAGATAAGGTGCAATCAGCGTTTTATGAAATAGCCAATGTTCCTATCACTTTTGGCCGTATAGGCACGCCGGACGACCTAAATAACTGTGATGATATGTATACCATGCCGCATGCTGATCCCCAAAACTGGGACACAAGCACAGTAAACAACCTCATTGACTTCGTAGAACAAGGTGGTTATTTTTGGGCTGCATGCCATGCAGTGAGTGCCATGGAAGGTGCTGTGGATACGGATAATGATGGCAACCCTGATTTAAATTTGCTTTCTAATAATGGTCTCGTACTATGGGGAGACCATAATGACGGAACACCACCATACAGTTATAATCCAGTTTCAGGGATTTTTAATGGATCCGAAACCGCTGGAGACCCATTATTACAGTTCATTGGTACTGCTGATGGTGCTTGGCAAAATGGATCTGAACAAATATTCATACCTGAAATTGAAGGATGGAGAAATACCACAGTAACCGCAATAACCGATGAGGACCATCCAGAAGTCATCGATGGGACCTATCCACCTGGGCCTGCAGTAGCTTTGGGTTATGGTAGGGCATTTGGAGATAACAGTAATGGCATGGTCATGTACGAGGCCTCCCACTCTATTGCAGGTGGCACAGAAGCCGAAAATGTAGCATCAGCACGTATTTATGGAAATTTCCTGTTGCAGGCTGGCATTGAGAGAAGACCACTCATTACTATGGCGACCATACCAATTTCAGTCGATTCTGAAGATAGTTTTCTAGCAGTGGCCAGTGTAACTGGAATTGCACCACCATTTACCTATGAATGGACAGATTCTTGTGGTGGAACATTTAGTGATCCATTTGATACCAGTGTAACCTATTATCCGAATCCAAGTATTGTTGATCAAGAACGCTGCTTTATAACCTTTAATGTAACAGACAGCTGTGGTAGAACTAATTTCAGGTCGTTTTCTATTTTAGTCACTAATGACACGGATGATGATGGAATTCCTAACAGTAGTGACCTTGATGATGATAATGATGGTATTCTGGATTCAATTGAAGAAAACGGCGATCCTTTAAGAGACACGGATAATGATGGAATTTTTGACAGACTGGACCTTGATGCTGATGGTGATGGGATTTTAGATATTGTTGAAAGTGGTCTGACGCCTGCACAAATTGCAACCCTTGATACCAATGGAGATGGCTTCATCGACCTTAGCTTTACTTTTGGCGCTAACGGTTTTGCCGACGACCTAGAAACAACTCCTGAATCAGGTATTCCAGTTTACAGTATAGTCAATTCCGATTCGGATTCAAACAATGATTTCCAGGATATTGATGCCGATAATGATGGAATTCCTGATAATATAGAACTGCAATCGACTTTGGGGTATATTGCTCCAGATACTTCGGTTAATGAATTTGGTGTTAACAATGCCTATATAGGTGGCATGACACTTACTTATTCGGATCTGGATACGATTCCAGATTATCTAGACAGTGATTCTGATGAAGATGGCATTCCTGATATTCAAGAAAACGGAATGTCCAATTTCCTTAACAATATTGATACCGATGGCGATGGCTTGGACGATGCTTTTGAAGGAATTACCGTATACGACCCGTTCGACGTTAACGATAATATAGATAACCCAGCATCCTCCATATTACCGGATAATGATAATAATCTTGGCAGCGGTGGCGACCTTGACTATAGAGATGCAGCAATTGCTTTCCCTCCTAATAGGGCACTGATCGATTTTGATGGTATAGATGATTATACTGAGATGACGCCTTCTGCACTTAATGGATTGGACGAATTCACTTGGATGTTCTGGATGAAATACAACGGACCTACTTTTGACAACGGTGACGAGATCTTTGTCATGGGTCAAGAAGAGGTATTCGAGATATCTATAAGAAAAAGTGATGAGAATGATGATAATAAGCAAGCCATAACAGGAGAAATATACGCTTTTGGAGGAGGAAAACAAGATACTGGGCTGGATTTTGATGTTAGAAACTGGACACACGTTTCAGTGTCTGCAAAATGGGATGGTACCAATACGACCTTTGCCGTCTATAGAAATGGTTATAGCGCAGGAGACTATATTGTCCCTGTTCAATTAAACTCCAATGGCAACCCATTTAGGATGGGAGATCTAAACGGATTCGACCTGTTTACGGGCTGGATAGATGAAATGAGGATTTTTGATGTGGCATTAACCCAAGATCAAGTACGTAGAATGATCTATCAGGAAATCGAAGAAAATCCAGGCAATGGAAATATAGTTGGCACCCAGATACCTAAAGATATTATCGATAAAGACACCAATGCGACCATCCCTTGGTCTAATTTGATCACTTATTACAAAATGTCCAATGTTACAACAGGATTACCAAGTTATCTGGAGGACGATTCTTCATATAATAATAGAAGCACACTAAATAATATTACTTCATTCCTTGAGGAAACGGCACCAATTCCGTTTGAAACAATCAATGCCAACAAAACAGGTCTCTGGACAGACCCAACAATTTGGAAGCACGGAGACATATGGGATATTGAAAACCTTGAGGAAACGGTTAACTTCATTTCAGACCAATCACCTGCTCCTTGGGCAATTGTGAAAATTCATGATAATATTACGATTGATCAATACATGTCTGGTATAGGTATGGTCATAGACCAAAACAGGACATTAACGATTCTTGGAGATAATGAGTTAGAGAACAATTGGTATCTGGAATTAAACGGAACGATAGACCTTCTAGGCGACTCTCAATTAGTACAGACAGAAAATAGTGAGCTGGCCGTATCCAGTTTCGGAAACATAAATAGAAGGCAAGAAGGTACATCCAATCAATATTGGTATAATTACTGGAGTTCACCAGTAGGACAGTTAAGCGTTACTCAGAACAATACACCATTTAGTTTGGGTATTTTGAAAGATGAAAACAGTGAAGATATCTTATATAGCTCTGCATTTAATCCAACATTGACCAGTCCAATAACATTGAGCGACAAATGGCTTTATACTTTCAAGAATGGT
>JABDMQ010000389.1 GCA_013001365.1 Flavobacteriaceae bacterium | reverse complement strand
GGTTAATGGCGTGGCTGCTGGCGCAGGAGCCAATATTGCATTGTCATGCGATGTAGTCGTTGCTAACGAACATGCGAGTTTCATTCAGGCATTCAGTAAGATCGGATTGATTCCTGATAGCGCTGGGACATTCTTCTTGCCAAGGTTAATTGGGTTTCAAAAAGCATCTGCTTTGGCCATGTTAGGTGATAAAGTGAGTGCCGAAGAAGCCGAAAGGATGGGGATGATCTATAAAGTCATTCCTTCTGAAGATTTTGATGAAGATGTTAACAAATTAGCATTCAAGTTAGCCAATATGCCTACAAAAGCATTGGGAATGATCAAAGAATTGTTCAACAAGTCCATGACTAACGACCTTAATGAACAATTGGCCATGGAATCGAAATATCAAATTGAAGCTGCACAAAGTGACGATTATGCTGAAGGTGTTGCGGCATTCATTGAAAAACGCAAACCAGAATTCAAAGGAAAATAGTGAATAAAGAAACGCTCATAGCAACACACGAACGCATAAAGCCATTCATCCATAAGACTCCAGTCCTCACTTCAGAGCTTTTAGATGAAATAGCTGGATGCCAGGTGTTTTTCAAATGCGAGAACTTTCAAAAAATGGGCGCTTTTAAAATGAGAGGAGCAGCAAATGCCATCTTAAGTCTTTCTGATGAAGAACGCGAACGTGGCGTTGTCACGCATTCTTCGGGGAATTTTGCACAAGCTGTGTCCTTAGCATCCAAGAAACTGGGCGTCAATGCTTATATAGTCATGCCGGAGAATGCACCTCAGGTAAAAAAGGATGGTGTCAAGACCTACGAAGGAACCATTATTGAATGCCCTTCAACAATTCAACATAGAGAAGCAACTGCAAAGAAGATTCAAGAGGAGAAAGGCGCTACGTTCTTGCATCCATCTAACCAAGATGAGGTCATCTTTGGTCAAGGTACTGCTGCTATGGAATTATTAGAGGAATATCCAGATCTGGATTATATATTCACTCCTGTTGGAGGTGGTGGATTATTGGCAGGAACAGCCTTGGCGGCTCATTTTTTCTCAAAGAAGTGTAAAGTAATAGCTGGCGAACCTTTCGAGGCAGATGACGCATACCGGTCTTTGCAATCAGGTAAGATCGAAACCAATGAAACCTCTGAAACGGTTGCAGATGGTCTAAGAACGCATTTAGGTGATCGTAACTTTCCGATAATCCAAAAATATGTTGGGAAGATTATTCGAGTTGAAGAGGGCGAAATCATCAATGCTATGAAACTCATTTGGGAACGGATGAAGATCATTGTGGAGCCATCCTGTGCTGTACCTTTTGCTGCGCTACAAAGAGATAAAGAAGATTATAGAAATAAGAATATCGGCATCATATTGTCGGGAGGCAATGTAGATTTAAGTAATCTACCATTTAATTGAAAAATATGAACGTAGGAATCATAGGTTCTGGAACAATGGGTAGTGGTATTGCACAAGTGGCAGCCACTGCTGGTTGTAAAGTTAATTTATATGACACTAGTCAGGCCGCATTGGATAAAGCCAAATCAAGCTTGAACAAGATTCTTTTGCGATTGATTGAAAAAGGAAGAATAGACGAATCTGAAAAATCAAGAATTCAAGGCAATATATCTTATGTCAATAATTTAAAGGAACTATCAGATTCTGACCTGACCATTGAAGCTATAGTCGAGAATCTTGATATCAAGAAAAAAGTGTTTTCAGAATTAGAGACTTATGTTTCTAATGAATGCATCATTGCATCAAACACATCAAGTTTATCCATCGCCTCAATAGCATCCTCATTGCAGAAGTCAGAGCGTTGCATTGGCATTCACTTCTTCAATCCCGCACCTCTCATGAAATTGGTCGAAGTGATTCCAGCCATTCAAACATCTGAAAAAGTGCTTCAAAAGTCAATTGAAACAATTTCCGATTGGAAAAAAGTAGTTGCTGTGGCTAAAGACACACCCGGATTCATCGTAAATCGCGTAGCACGACCGTTTTATGGGGAAGCCTTAAGAATCTATGAAGAAGGCCTTGCGGATTTCGCCAAGATCGATTGGAGCATGAAGACTTTGGGAGGATTCAAGATGGGACCTTTCGAATTAATGGATTTTATTGGTAATGACGTGAATTATACGGTAACAGAATCCGTTTTCAAGGCATTCTATTACGACCCACGTT
>JABDMQ010000377.1 GCA_013001365.1 Flavobacteriaceae bacterium | reverse complement strand
ATAGGATCACAGGGCATTTAAAATGTTTTTCTACCAAGAAACGTTCATGTTCGCTTTGCAGATCGGCTCCCCAACCATCTATGAGATATTTGAATTTCTTTTTCTTGTTGGGTTTTGAATTTCGTAGAATCTCAATGGCCTCTGTATATGTTACTCTCTTGAAATTATTGTCAGTAACGAAATGCAATTTTTCAATAAGCGACATGTCGCTTCTCTCTATCTGCGGTTTCCCTTTTTCTTCATCGAGCAGTCGTTTTTCCAGGAATTCAAGGTCATCTTTGCAATGGTCCATTGCATATTGTACGACATATTTAATGAAGTCCTCGGCTAGGTCCATGTTATCGCTTAATTCATAGAATGCCATTTCTGGCTCAATCATCCAAAACTCTGAGAGGTGACGCGAAGTATTGCTGTTTTCTGCCCTGAATGTAGGTCCGAAGGTATAAACATTGCCTAAGGCCATAGCATAATTCTCAGCTTCTAATTGCCCTGAAACCGTTAAATTGGTCTCTTTACCAAAGAAATCCTTGGAATAATCTATTTCTCCTTTCTCATCGAAAGGTGGATTTTTGATATCCAATGCAGTCACCTTGAACATCTCACCGGCGCCTTCAGCATCACTTCCTGTTATTATTGGTGTATTGACATAATAGAAACCATTGTCCTGAAAATATTTATGAACGGCAAAAGACAAAGTACTTCGCAATCTCATAACCGCACTGAAGGTATTGGTACGCACTCGTAAATGCGCATTCTCTCGCAAGAATTCCATGGTATGCTTCTTAGGCTGTATAGGGTAGTCGTCAGGGTCAGAATCCCCTAGTACCGTGATGTCCGAAACCTGAATCTCAACTGTTTGGCCTTTACCTTGACTCTCGACCAATAGTCCTTTAATCTGTAAGGAAGCTCCTGTATTGATACGTTTTAGGAGTTCTTCATCAGTATTCTCGAAATCGACAACGCATTGAATATTGTTTATCGTAGACCCATCATTAAGGGCAATGAATCGATTGGCACGAAATGTCCTTACCCACCCTTTAACTTCTACTTCAACTTGTTTTTTCCCCTGTGATAGTAATGTTTTTATTTTACTGGTTTTCATTCTGAAATGATCATTAAGCTGCAAAGATAAATCTTTAATGGGTTTAAGCATTGCCCATCTATTCAAAAAAAGGGGATTTTCCCCTACAAAAGGAATTAAATAATTTAGTATATTTGATATGCTATTAGTCAATATGTTACTTGATAAGGTTTAATTATCAAGCTCTATGATAAATGGGGATTTATCATACTTTTGACCGCCAACCGAAAAGTTGGCGGTTTTTTTATGATGTAGAATTAACTTGGTCCTCTTCTTCTGGGATGATATTGAAGACAGGTTCTTTGAGCACCTCTTGGTTGGCAATGCTTCTTTCCAAGGACAATAATAAGGATGGTAATAATAGTAAGTTTGCCAACATAGCAAATAATAAGGTAGCTGAGACCAAAGCGCCTAGCGCAACAGTTCCTCCAAAACTTGAGATCGTAAATACCGAGAACCCAAAAAACAGGACGATTGAGGTGTAGAACATGCTCACTCCTGTTTCTCTTAAGGCAGCGTATACAGATTTCCTGATTTTCCAGTTGTTGGCTTGAAGCTCTTGACGGTATTTTGCCAAGAAGTGAATAGTGTCGTCCACCGAGATACCGAAA
This sequence comes from Flavobacteriaceae bacterium, assembly GCA_013001365.1. Taxonomy (GTDB): domain Bacteria; phylum Bacteroidota; class Bacteroidia; order Flavobacteriales; family Flavobacteriaceae; genus JABABD01. Next base: position 19,448 of record JABDMQ010000377.1, on the reverse strand, counting down.
GCAATGCTGAAAACCAAAATGGTAGATGGCTTGATAGGCACACCGAGATATCCCATTAACCCGGCTGTAACAAGCAGTGGTAGCAAGTTTGGAATCAATGAGACAATTATCATCCTAAAGGAACGGAACATATAAGCCATGAATAATGATATCAAGAATATCGCCAATGATAAAGACAGGACCAAATTGTTAACCAGGTACTTGGTACCTTTCTGAAAAACCAATGCCTTGCCAGTCATTGTTACATCATATCGCTCTTTGTCGAACACGTTATTGATCTTGTTCTGTAAATCCTCTTCAATACGTTCCATTTTGTCAGTACCAATATCTTTCATGAAGGTGGTAATCCTAGCGTACCGTCCTGTGCTGTCTACGAAATTCTTCAAAAGACTAACATCAGATGAAGAATTCTTGACATAGGAAAGGATGAAGCTATTCTCTTGTGAAGATGGTAACTGATAGTATTTAGGGTTGCCATTGTAATACGCTTGCTTGGCGTATTTGACCAATTCTACAACAGAAATAGGCTTTGATAACTCAGGGGTTTCTTCTATTACCTCCTGCAATTCATTCATACGTTTAAGGGTTGCGATCTTCATCACTCCTTTTTTGCGTTTGGTATCTACCATGATCTCTAAGGGCATGATTCCATTGAACTCCGATTCAAAAAAACGAATATCTTTATAAAACTCCGTTTTCTTCGGCATGTCCTCGATCAAGCTTCCTGAGATTCGTATCATATTTATGCCAATAAGACTTGCGGCCAGAAGGACAACTGCGGTAACGTAGATTGCTATTTTATGGTGTTTTACCATTCGTTCCATCCAATCTACAAACCCATTGATCCATCGCTTATTTAGATGCTCAAGATGCTTGTCCTTTGGATGAGGCATGAAACTATATATTATTGGTATGATAAGTAAGCATAGAATGAAAATGGCCAGGATGCTCAATGAGGCAACAATTCCGAATTCTGTCAATAACTTGCTGTCGGTAATTATGAAAGTCGCAAAGCCCGAAGCTGTTGTTACATTTGTCATCAAGGTAGCGTTGCCGATCTTGGTTATGACACGTTGCAACGATTTCACTTTATTGCCATGCTTCTTGACTTCGTGCTGGTATTTATTGATAAGGAAAATACAGTTTGGAATTCCAATAACAATTATCAGTGGTGGGATCAATGCCGTTAGAACTGTAATTTCATATTGCAATAGTCCAAGGATTCCGAAAGTCCACATAACCCCAATAAGGACTACGATCATCGAAATGAAGGTAGCTCGATAAGACCTGAAAAAGAAGAAGAAGATCACCGATGTGACCAAAAGGGCAAACGCAATGAAAACTCCTATCTCGTCAATGATGTTCTGTGAATTCAAAGTCCGGATATAAGGCATGCCTGATATCCTGACATCAAGGTTGTATTCATTTTCAAATTCTGCAACCTTTGGAATCAGGTCATTGATAATGAAATCCTTTCTTGCTGGTTTATTAACGATAGCCTTGTCGAGATAGAGTGCCGATCGTACGGTCTGGGATTCAGTATTGAAAAGGAAATTATCATAGAAGGGGTACCTGGTGAACAACTCCTCCTTTAAGGATTCTATCTGCTCCATTGAGGCAATCGAGTCCTCGATGAAAGGAAGGATGTCGAAACTTTCAGATTTGTTGTTCTTTGATAACTTCTGCAGGTCACCAAGGGAGATAACCGTTTCTATTTCCTTGAATGCGCCAAAATCATGCGATAGTTTATTCCATGCATTCAGTTTTTCAACGGTAAAGAGGGATGAGTCCTTTACACCTAAAATGATGAGATTTCCCTCTTCACCAAATTTGTCGAGAAAATCGTTATACGTATTGTTTACGTCATGTTCATCTGGCAAGAGGTTGGCTTCAGTATAGGTAAAACGCATATTCTTCCATTGATAGCTCAAAAAAATGGTTGCTGCTGCAACCATAATGAGAATCAGGATTTTATTACGTAGTATAAGTCTTGCGACAGTTTCCCAGAAACCTGTGGAAAAAAGTTTGGTCATAGTTTACCTATAATGCCGCAAAGGTAGAAAAATAGGATGGATATTAGGGTTTTACACCTAATTAAAGATTGATGTTAAAGGTGAATTTAAATGCAAAATTATCCTCAAATCTTGGTAGATGGTATGCACCATATCTGTAGGCAAAACTAAGACCGAATCCAAAGAGGAGTTTATTGAGTTCAAAGCCTGATTCTGTATACCCGTTCTCAAGTGTATTGAAGGATATGCCTTGATGCCTATTAATGTCGCTCATATTGCCCAGGGCGTAACGCGAAATAAGGACTAACTCGGGCTTGAAACGCTCCGATATATCAAAAGGCTTTAATCGATGCTTGATCTGAAAAATTGCAAACCTATCAGAAAAGAACTCATTGAAGTACATGGTCTCAAAGCTATTTATTCCAGCAATCGAAAAACGTTGCATTATGGTTTCCTTGTTCACGTTATTAGGATAGGAATGATAGAGATGTGTCAAAGGTGTCTTGCCATTTGCAATGCCCGCAGATAAAACAAAATCAGTAGAGGATTTATTGACATGCCTTAATTTGTAAACTGTTCTGAAATCGAATTTGGAAAAATTGAATTGTCCTTTTATAACATCTTCGAAGCTCTTAGTGTACTGAAATGTGAAATGAGGATAACCAGTGGTTTCCATTTCATTTTCAATTGCAGTGAAGGGATTCCATTGAACGGAGACCTTCAACATACTTAAATCATAAGTGGAGAACATTTGATTATCAACAACAAATGAATAGTCATAAGTAGGATCGATCTTACTAATTGAGAGTTGAGACTCAGTCAGGACTTTTTCGGAGATTCTATGCTCAAGGGTCAATGCCTTTGTAATATGTTTATGGAAAAGGTCGATATTGAACAATCGTGGCTCGAAGAGTTGAAAGAATCGTTTGTCCGTAAGGTATCTCGAACTTCCTGTTTCCTGCAAGTCATCTGTGTATGACGCATGCAACCACGTGTTGGTCTGTTCTGAAATCCTGAAACCAGCTCCAACACTATATTTGAATCTGTGGTCCTTGAATCCATAAACAACATATCCCTGAATTATATATTTTTCTGAAAATGTATTGTTAGTTATTCCTCCTAAGCCGGTCCTTAAACCTTCGTATTGATTGAATTTAACAAGATAACGAAGGTCAAGGTCAAAATACCTAGAAGGCAAGTATCCATTGCCCAAGCTCTTAACTAATTCAATTTTCTTTATGGAGTCATTTTCAGTTTCATTGCTTTCACCAATCTTTTCGGGTTCTTGAGCAAGGCCTTTAAAGGAAAATAAGCATATGATCAGTACATAGAAAAGACATCTTCGCATTGATCAAAGTAATTTATTGATCGCTTCGACCAACACATCTTTCATATTGGTCCTATAACCGATTTCCTTTAATACGATCTGACCGTTTCTGTCAATGACCATATTAGTTGGAAAGCTTCTAACGCCATAAATATTAATGGCATCATTGGCATCGGGGGTAATGGTATAATCGAATTGGGTTTCTTCAAGGAATTGTTCTACAAGTTCTTGGCGATCAAAGGTAACTGCCAAGAAAACGACGTCATTGGCATCGTACATGGAATGAACTTGATTTAGGTCCGGCATTTCCATGACACAAGGTGAGCATTTTATGAACCAGAAATTCAATACGACTATTTTCCCTCGAAGTTCGGATAGTTTTATAGTATTACCACTAAGGTCTGTTGCCAAGAAATCCAGGGCGTATTCTCCTTCCTCGAAATCTGCCTCCGGATTTTTCTCAATAACAATAGGGTTTTCGAGTTTGTTTTCGAAAACGACAGCTTTAATATTGCCAGTATTGTCTGCAAAGAAGATCGGTCGGAATTCTGGATTAGCCATTAAGGACATTTGGTCCATTCCCAATCGATCGCCTTTATCATTGAAAAGCATGATATCTGGCTTGATAATGATGCTCATCGAACTGACTTGCTCTTCTGATAATTGAATGAAATGACTCGGTACGAAGTCATAAGTGCCTTGAGAATATCCCATTTGTAGATGAAGGACAAGTAATAATACCGAAATGTATTTCAGGTTTTTCATAAGCCTTGTATTAACGGGACTAATTAAACAATCGTATAAAAAAAGCGACGTAATTGTCGCTTTTTCTTTAAACGGTCATGATCTCTTTTTCCTTGTTTGCAAAGATCTCATCAATTCTATGAATGTATTTATCTGTAAGTTCTTGTATATCAAGCTCAGCATTGTTTTGCAGGTCTTCCGAGATGTCATCAACCTTCTTAATATCTTGATTAGCTTCTTTCCTGGCGTTGCGTATTCCTACCTTGGCATCTTCAGTTTCACCTTTGGCCTGTTTTGCCAATTCTCGTCTTCGCTCTTCCGTTAAAGGTGGTACGTTTATGATTACGCTTTCTCCATTGTTCATTGGGTTGAAACCAAGATTGGCCAACATTATTCCTCTCTCAATTTCTTGGATCATGCTTTTTTCCCAAGGTTGTACTGATATGGTCCTACCATCTGGCGTATTTACATTCGCAACCTGGTTCAAAGGTGTTTGTGTGCCATAGTAGTCGACCATGACACTTGATAACATTGCAGGACTGGCTTTGCCAGCACGAATGTTAACCAGTTGTTTTTCTAAGTGCTTCAAGGCATTTTCCATCGCCTCTTTGGCAGTGTCGATTATGAATTTTACGTCTTCGTTCATCAGTTAAAGAATTTCTATTATTTAACAATTCAAAAATTAAGCCATAATAATCTATAAACTAACTTCTGTTCCAACTTTTTCACCAAGAACTACCCTCATAAGGTTGCCTTTCCTGTTCATGTCAAAAACAATGATCGGTAATTCATTCTCTTGACTTAAGGTAAAAGCAGTGGTGTCCATAACTTTCAGGCCTTTTCTTATGACATCGTCAAATGAGATATTATCGAATTTAATGGCTTCTTTATCTTTTTCTGGATCTGCATTGTAAATGCCATCAACACGTGTGCCTTTCAAGATTACATCTGCCTCAATTTCAATAGCTCGAAGAACTGCTGCAGAATCCGTAGTGAAGTAAGGATTCCCAGTTCCACCACCAAAGATAACTACGCGCCCTTTCTCTAAATGACGAAGGGCTTTCCTTCTAATAAAAGGCTCTGCTACCTCATTGATCTTAATGGCTGTTTGTAAGCGTGTTGGCACGTCAGCATTCTCTAAAGCGCTTTGTAACGCCAAGCCATTGATGACCGTTGCAAGCATTCCCATATGGTCACCTTGAACACGGTCCATGCCAGCACTAGCTCCCGCAACACCCCTAAAAATATTTCCACCTCCAATGACAATGGCGACTTCGACACCTTCTTCTATAATTTGCTTGATGTCTTGAGCATATTCAGATAGTCGCTCCGGGTCGATACCATATTGTCTGGAGCCCATTAAAGCCTCTCCGGAAAGTTTTAGGAGTATTCTTTTGTATTTCATTTTCTAGAAGCGTTTGACAAATATACTTCTTAATTTAGAAAACGAAAGAAAGCAAAATAAAAAAGCCTCGATGTAGATCGAGGCTTTATAAATTTGCTGTTTAACCTATCCTAGGGTAACTCTTTTAAATCCAGTGACTTCAACATCACCATAAGATTTTACATATTGAGCAACACTCAATTTTTCATCCTTGATGAAATTTTGGTCTAATAGGCATTGTTCTTGGTCCAATGTTGTATTGTCCGAAATGAAGCGTTCCATTTTTCCAGGAAGGATACGATCCCAGATCTGTTCTGGCTTGCCTTCTGCTTTTAATTCAGCTTTTGCGGCTTCTTCAGCTGCTGCCAAAACCTCAGGGGTCAATTGCGCCATTGAAATATACTGAGGGACGTTTTTCAAGGTTTTTCCTAATCGCCCTAATTCAATATTGTCTTTTTCAATTACAGCGATTCTTGCTTCGGTCTCAGATGCGATGAATGCAGGATCAAAATCCTTGTAAGACAAGGTTGTTGCTCCCATTGAAGCAATCTGCATTGCTAAGTCCTTGGACAAGACATCAGCGTTATTGACTTTTGCAGATAGGCCCACTATAGCAGCGATCTTATTGATATGCACATAAGAACCTACATAAGTTGCCTCAAGTTTTTCAAACGCATTGATCTGTAGTTTTTCACCGATTACTCCAGTTTGCTCTATCAGTTTTTCCTCAACACTCATTCCTCCAAAATCTGCAGCCATGAACTCTTCTTTAGTATTGCAGTTCAATGCTAGTTCAGCTAACTCGTTAGCAAGTTGCACGAAATTCTCGTTCTTACCAACGAAATCAGTTTCGCATCCAAGTACAATAGCTACTCCGACAGTTTTGTCAGCATTAACTTTAGCGATTGCAGCGCCTTCACTTGATTCTCTATCTGCTCTTTTAGCAGCAACTTTTTGTCCTTTTTTACGGAGGATATCGATGGCCTTATCGAAATCACCTTCGGCTTCGACCAAGGCATTTTTGCAGTCCATCATGCCTGCACCTGTTGCTTGTCTTAATTTATTTACTTCTGCGGCTGTTACTTTTACCATAGCGTCCATATGTTATTTAAATTAAAAAAAGTCGTTAAACAAATTCAATTAAGAAAAGAATCTAACGACCGGTAATTAGTGTTAATGTTCTTTATTCTTCTTCCTGAGAAGCTGTTTCTGCTTTCTCTGCTTTCACTTCTTCCTTTACAGGAGGTTTATCGCCTCCTTCTTTTTCTGCTTTGCGTTCTGCCAATCCACCAGCAACGGCATCGGTTACAGCAGACAATATCTTGTCAATGGATTTTGATGCATCATCATTTGCTGGGATTACATAATCCACTTGACGAGGATCAGAGTTGGTATCGACCATCGCAAAGATCGGGATGTTCAATTTCTGGGCTTCCTTGATCGCAATGTGCTCACGCTTGATGTCTACTACAAACAATGCGCCTGGTAATCTCGTCATTTCTGAGATTGATCCAAGGTTCTTCTCAAGTTTTGCCCTTAAACGATCCACCTGCAAACGTTCTTTCTTGGAAAGGGTGTTGAAGGTCCCGTCTTTCTTCATCCTGTCGATAGCTGCCATTTTCTTTACAGCTTTCCTGATGGTCACGAAATTGGTAAGCATACCACCTGGCCATCTTTCTGTAATGTAAGGCATATTTACATTGGCTGCTTTCTCTGCAACAATGTCTTTGGCCTGTTTCTTGGTCGCAACGAAAAGGATCTTTCGTCCTGAGGCAGCGATCTTGCTCATTGCCTGAGCTGCTTCTTCAATTTTTGCTGCGGTCTTGTAAAGGTTGATGATATGGATGCCATTACGTTCCATATATACGTAAGGAGCCATATTAGGATCCCATTTTCTTGTAAGGTGTCCGAAGTGTACACCTGCGTCGAGTAAATCTTTTACCTCGATTTTTGCCATTTTTGTAATAGTTTACGTTCTGTTGATTAGCAATGGTTAAGTGGTCACTTTTAGTTCGCCTTAACCATTTAGATGCTTAACTAAACCCTGACGGTGTAACCGTCATGAGCAACAATAACTGGTTATAAATATGTGATGCTGTCTTAACAGCGATAATATTAACGTTTAGAGAACTGGAATTTCTTACGGGCCTTCTTCTGTCCGAATTTCTTACGCTCTACCATTCTCGGGTCTCTTGTCAATAAACCTTCTGGCTTAAGAATCGACCTGTTTTCTTCATCTAATTCGCACATAGCGCGAGATAGTGCCAACCTAATGGCTTCTGCCTGACCGGTTATGCCACCACCATAAACATTGACCTTTACATCAAAGCTTTTCTCATTCTCTGTCAATGCCAATGGCTGATTTACCTTGTACTGCAAAGTTGCAGTAGGGAAATACGTATTGACATCCTTTTTATTAACGGTGATGTTTCCTTTTCCTTTAGAAAGATATACACGAGCTACAGCCGTCTTTCTACGTCCTATTTTGTGGATTACGTCCATTATTTAAACTCGTTTAAGTTAATTGTCTTAGGTTTTTGGGCTTCATGTTTGTGTTCAGAACCAACAACAACGCTTAAGTTGCGAAATAGTTCAGCACCTAATTTATTCTTTGGTAACATCCCCTTGATCGATTTCTCTACGACCCTGGCCGGATTCTTACCGAAAAGCTCATTAGCTGTTAAGCTACGCTGACCACCGGGATACCCAGTGTGGCGTATATATGTTTTATCAGCCCATTTATTACCAGACAAATTGATTTTCTCTGCATTGATGACAATCACGTTATCCCCGCAATCAACATGAGGTGTGAAATTAGGCTTATGTTTTCCTCTTAATAGCTTAGCAACCTTAGAGGCCAAGCGACCTAAGGTCTGACCATCAGCATCAACCAAGACCCACTCTTTATTAACAGTGGCTTTGTTTGCTGATTTTGTTTTATAACTTAATGTATCCACATTAAAAGTTTTTATTTATTATACATTCGGCTCTTCAAAAGAGTTTGCAAATTTACGATAAATAATTGCATAACCAAATAGTGTAATAACAATATTCCATGCTTTTATTCAATTGAAAATCAAAACTAATCAGCGAGCATTGAGAAAGTAATGAATTTTTGCCTAAAAAGTCTATAATGGCTGAGCATAAACGCAACCTGATAAAATTCATTATATTTAAATATAAGTTTATATCATGAGTCAATCAACTGCATCCAAGGTTTACATTTTTACATCATATGCGCATGAAGATGAGGCATTGAAAAACGAACTGGACAAGTATCTGAAGGTCCTTAAGCGTTCTGGGAAAATCGATACATGGAATGATCGGGCGCTTATTGCTGGCCAGGAATGGAACAAGACCATCATGGAAGAATTGGCAAAGGCCAATATCATCATTCTTTTGATAAGTGTAGATTTCAATGCGTCGGATTTCATCTATGAAAAAGAGTTGGCCGAGGCCATGAAGCGCCATGAAGCAGGTACGGCATATGTTGTGCCAGTTATTCTAAGACCATGCAAATGGACCAGCATGCAATATGCCAAACTTCAAGCTTTGCCTCGTAACGCTAAACCAGTTACAGAATACGAAGATCAAGATCGGGCATTCACAGAAATTGCTACTGGCATTGAGACCCTTGTCGATCATATATTAAGTTCTGCAAAAAGTTAATTCATGGCTGAAGACCAGAAAAATAGACCTATCTCAGATTCATACATTATAGATGTCTATCTCCATGCAGCTGAACAAGAGCAGCGTATTTGTGAAGAGATCAAGAAATTCTTGAAACCCGTAATCAGGAATGCCAACAAACCCATAGTACTACATAGCGATTTCGACATTCCTGTAGGACAGGAGGTAGAAAAGTACAAGGATAAGATTTATACCTCTGAAATTGTCTTGGCATTTATAAGCTCGGACTATCTCTTTGATGATGAATGTCATGCACGCAGGAAGAAGGTCATCGAACGATATAATCAAGGAAAAACAATTCTATTACCTATTCTCGTTCGTAATTGTATGTGGAAATCATCTCCGTTTGCAGAGCTCCCAGTTGTTCCAGGAAATCTTCAGCCTGTCAATAACAAGCAATATTGGAATAGTGAAGACGATGCCTTGACAGAAGTTGCTAATGAAATTTACAAGGCCATCGAGTCATTCTCGCTCGATTCCAATGCGAAACAACCTGGTCTTCCAAGTTTTGATGAGATGAATGTCCAAGTGCAAATCGAAACCTTCCATACTGATAATTCTTCAAAATCCCTTCAGGTTCCTGAGACAGAAATAAGTTCGAATTGGCGTCAAGCTTATTTCAGGAAAGTGGCTTGGATCCGTACACAGGCTTTTTTGCTGGATATCATTATTACTTCCATTCCAGCATTGTTACCATTTATATTGTTTTTCAGGAAAACGATGGAATCCGGGATGGAACTCCAAAAAAGCGATTACCACGCGGGACGATTTACTGTTGATACTGAATTCATTTACAACAATATCATTTGGTACATAATTCCTTTAGGGATATACCTTATGATCTGTGCGGCCTTTGAGTCTTCGAAATTTCGCGGAACTTTTGGTAAAATGATCCTGAAATTACAGACAACTGACCAAGATGGAAATAGGATATCATTCTTTAAAGCCCTTTGGAGGAATATCTTGAAATTACTCATCGGTGGCTTTTGGATATTCGTTCCACTTGATCTGTATTACTTTGGCGAGTCTACTAATTTTTATATACCTGTTTCCTTGACCTTGTTAGGAATGATCTTGCAAATATGGTATTTCAAGAAATCCAGGAAATTGATTCATGATGATATATCCAAGACAGATGTTGGTGAGATGTCAAGCCGAAAAAAATGACCGAAATAACCGAAGTAAATGGAATTTACTGTTAATCTTTTATTAATTCCTCGGGAATTCAAGATGGTGTGAATAGCTTTATGGTCTCAGCCTAACAACCAACCAATTTCATGATGCGGCAATTCCATTGTTCAATCACATTACTTTGTTTCCTTTTAGCTTTTTCAACCTTAGCACAAGACTCCTCAAGAAGGACAAAGAAACGCGTTTATACAACTAATCCACTTACATCTCAATACAAAATGACCATAGATGGCATTTTAGATGAGGCAGGGTGGAACCTAGTTGAGTGGGGTACAGACTTCATTGAGAACGAACCCGATGAGAATACGCCACCTAGCGAACAAACCCAGTTCAAGGTCGTATACGATGAAAAAAACCTCTATGTGGCCTTAAGGGCATTTGATTCTGCTCCAGACAGCATTGTCAAGCGATTGTCGCGTCGAGATGGATTTGAAGGCGACCGCATTAATGTATCCATAGACAGCTATTACGACGAGAGAACAGCTTTCATCTTCACAGTTACAGCAGCAGGTGTTAAGGGTGATGAAATTGCTACGAACAATGGAGACAATATTGATGATAGTTGGAACCCGATATGGTATACCAAGGCAAACATTGATGGTCAGGGTTGGACTGCTGAAATGCGAATACCACTTAGCCAATTGCGTTTTGGGAATGCTGATAAGCAGGTTTGGGGCTTTAATGTGGCCCGAAGGTTTTTCCGGAAGAACGAGACTTCTGTCTGGAATAGGATACCAATTGATGCACCTGGTTTCGTTAGCGAACAAGGTGAGTTACATGGATTAGTAGGTATTAAGCCCCAGAAACAATTGGAGATACAACCATTTACTGTTACACAATTAGATACTTATCCGGAAGAAGCTGGAAATCCATTTAGGGACGGTAGCGATTTTAAATTTAATGGTGGAGTAGATGGAAAGATAGGCGTCACCAATGACCTAACCCTGGATTTTACGGTCAATCCAGATTTTGGGCAGGTAGATGCTGATCCAGCCGCTATAGCATTGGATGGTTTTGAAATTTTCTTCCAGGAACGACGTCCATTCTTTGTAGAGAACAAGAATATTTTCGACTATCAATTTGCAGATAATCAAGACAACGTCTTTTTCTCGAGGCGAATAGGTAGGAGCCCTCAAGGGTTTCCGAGTACTTCCGCTGGCGAATTTGTGGATCAACCTATCAACACTACAATATTGGGTGCCGCAAAATTCAGCGGGAAGACCAATAATGGTTGGTCTATTGGTGTTCTGGAGAGTCTCACTGGAAAAATGTTTGCAGAGATCTATAACAATGGCGACAGACGCGAAGAGATCGTCGAACCATTGACCAATTATTTCGTGGGACGATTACAGAAAGACTTCAATGACCGTAATTCTTACGTTGGAGGAATCTTTACGTCTACCAACCGGAATCTTGAGGGCAATCTGGATTTCTTGAGAAAAGCAGCCTACACTGGCGGATTGGACTTTAGGCATAACTGGAAAGACCGTAAATATTACATCGAAGGTAATTTAGTGACCAGTCATGTAACTGGCAGCGAAGAGTCGATTACGAACACACAAAATTCGTTGACCCACCTTTTTCAAAGAGTAGATGCCAGTCATGTAGAAGTAGATCCAACGCGAACCTCTTTGACTGGAACAGGAGGTAAACTTGAAATTGGAAAGGCTTCCAGCGGTAATTGGCGCTATAACGGCAGTGTAGTATGGAAGTCGCCTGAGCTCGAACTCAACGATATTGGTTTCTTAAGGCAGGCAGACGATATTAGGCAATACTTCAATTTGAGTTACCAGACCCTGAAACCCGTAGGCACGTTCCGCCAGATTCGTGCACGTTTCAACCAGTTCACGGCATTTGATTTTGAAGGCAATTACAACCGTATACAGTATCGAATCGGCGGCTTTGCGCAATTTAACAATAACTGGTTCGTAGATGTAGGTTATATCCATAAACCTCGGATCCATACTAATACCATCTTGCAAGGAGGCCCGCGCTATCGCTTTTCTCAAGAGGATATTAATTTCTTGTTCATTGGTTCTGACGAACGCAAGAAATTCAGGAGTAGCTTTGGCTATGTTTTTTCCGCTGCAAAGCAAAACAATTTCAAGTTCTTCCGGCTTGAAGGGGATGTTACCTATCAACCTTCCAATGCCCTTTTGATCTCAATTCAACCAGAATTCACGAAGAATCCGAGTAAGGTGCAATACGTCACTGAGAGAGACTTTAACGGCACACCTCGGTATATCCAAGGGTCCTTCAAGAATGAGAGCCTAAGTGCATCCATTAGGGTAAATTATACGATCAATCCTAACCTGACGGTACAATATTATGGGCAGCCATTCGTATTCCGGGCCAGGTTCAAGGACTTTAAATACGTAACCAATCCGATCGCAAAAGACCTGAATGAGCGTTTCCAGCTTTATGATGACACTCAGATCAGTTTTGATGGCAGCAATTATTCTGTTGATGAGGACCTGGACGGAAATGCGGATTATGGTTTTGGAAATCCAGATTTCTCCTTCGTACAGTTTCGATCTAACCTTGTAGTACGTTGGGAATACATTCCTGGGTCGGAGTTATTCTTTGTTTGGTCCCAAGGTGTAACAGGATTTGGAAATACGGATGACACATTGATCACAAACCTAAACGACCAGATCTTCAAGCAACAACCTGACAATACGTTCTTGATAAAGGCGACTTATAGGTTTGTACTTTAATTACTGAGCACTTATTTGTGGTCTATCAGGAATTTGCTTTCCTGAATAATAAACCCGACACCAAGAATAACCAGGCAAAGAAACTTGTGAGCAAGAAAACGCCAAAGATGCTTGGTGACCATGACGTGTCTGGTGGTGGCCAAATGATCAAGGCTATTACAGGGACCAGCATCTGCACAGCAGCGGCTGTAAATAAAGTATATGCTAGGCCACGTGCCGTGAATCCTGAAAGCACAGAACCTCCCATGATGACTACAAAAGTTAAGGCATACAAGTAATTGGCAGGCTGGCCTTCGTTACCTATGATACCTACAGCCCCATTGACCCAAAAAAGGAGGAAGGCACCTAAAAGGCCAATTCCCATTGCTATTCTATAAACCGTCTGTTCCGATCGTCGCGCGACGAGTTCATAGATCATGGCAATAGCTATGAGTACAGAGCCCATGATCGCGAAATCTGATACATCCCAATTAACCTCATTGGTAAATTGCATCGCTACTAACGGAATCATCAAAAGAGCACTAATTACCAGTGCCCAAACAGCAAGTCGTTTTTTCGTGGATTGAAGGACCATGACTAAGTATTTTCAATAGGCATTTGCCTATGTAATGACTCCTAAAGATAATGAATTTTCATGGAATTGAATCCCAGCATCAGGCCCTTAGATCAGTGCGGGTCATTATTCACTTATTGGCATTATAAAACTGATAGCTTTTGGTAGTACACTTATAATGGCTGGAGTAAGACCTATGTATTCACCATCTGCTTCAATGCCACAGGAGTTCGTGCTTTCGATAAGCAATTCATCAACATCATGGTAGTAAACCTGTGGATGAACGATCTTGATTCCATTTTTTAATTTACCGAGATTATTGAGATAGTCCCAAATGCTGAGGTCGCCGAAAATAGCAACCTGGAATTGCCCATTGGAAAGCTTGGCATCGGGGGCTACACAAATGGCATTACCAAAGTAACGACCATTGGCTACTGCCATTTGCATTAACTTGCCGTTCCATTGCCATGTGCCGCCAGAACAGTTCACCTCTTTTTTAATATAGCTAAGAAATCCTTTTATAATGTGCCAGAAGTAATTGAATTTTGGCCCCAATGCATTTGATGATTTTTCGAGATCCTGTACCACCTGCGAACCAAGTCCAGCGCTTGCAATATTGATGAAGTAATGGATTTTCTGGGTCTGTTGCAGTAGTATTTTCCCGAGGTCTATCTTTTGAATGGTATTGGATCGAATGAGCTCGAAGAGCGCTTCGATGGAATTTGAGATACCTGCCGTTCTGGCAAAATCATTGGCCGAGCCGTATGGAAGCAGTCCAATGGCGGGATAATCATTTGCTGGTCGGTCACTTTGCAATACGCCATTTATAATCTCATGCAAGGTACCATCACCCCCAACAGCAACCAAATAATCGCAATTGTTCTCTGTGGCTTCCTTGGCCAATGCAATGGCGTGTTTTTTCTTTTGTGTGGTTACGAACTTTGCGCTATACGTATTCAATTCATGGCAGTATAGCTGCAGCCTTGGAAGTACCTTGGCCAAGCGGTTGTTGTTGTTATTGATTATGAACACAATTTTCATTTGTACCAAGAAAGATAAGGAGAAACGTATATACTCTTTTAGCTTTAGGATTCTATTTATTGAATAACTCGTTCAATCTATTCCTCATTTCCGTAGCCACGAGTGCACTGATGCCTCTCTGCTCCTCAAGATGGGCTATGATATTACGATAACTCTCCTCGTCCCTATTCTGGCTGAGCTTGAAAACATTCTCCATTTCTTCTACCTTGATTTCAAAAGCACTGATTGCTGGAAGCATTTTATTCAAGTAGTCATCTGGGAGATTATCATAAATTGTTGGTGAATCGGAATTGTTGTTCTCGAATTTCAATGTGAGATTTTTCATGAAGGCTATAAGGTCTTCCTCCGGTAAAAATCGTATCCGTCCTTTAAGGTGCACGCTCATATAATTCCATGTTGAACCCATTTGTTGATCCGTATACCATGTTGCACTTACATAGGCATGTGGTCCGGTAAAAACAGCAAGTATTTGGTCGTTTTCTAGAAAGGCCTTATGGTGATCTGTCTTTCGCATGATATGCCCTTGTAAATACCAGTCTCCCTCTCGTTCCTCGATCAGGATAGGGACCTGGGTGGCCACCTGTTGTCCTGCAGAATTGCTGCCAGTCAAGAAGGCAAAGGGGTAATCGTTGAGAAACCGTAACAAGACCTGCTTGTCTTTTTCCTTGAAATATGAAAAGTTATACATGAAATTTATTTTCGGTGTTGTTAATGCGTTGATTCAAATTAATTTTATTTCATAGATCCTAGATGCTTCACCCCAAGGATGATACCCTTGCCCGATATAGGTAAACCCATATTTTTCGTAATAACCAATATGGCTTGTACATAAATAAAGATAATGGAATCCTGCATTCTTGGCATCGGTCTTGGCTTTTTCCATCAATAAGGATCCAAAGGCATTGCCACGCTGGGCTTCTTCGACGAAGATAGCGCAGACCCAAGGATAAAGGTCACCTCTGCTTATAAAGTCATTGGTTATTAGTCCGGCGCACCCAATGATGGCTTCATTTTTTTCGAGCAGGTACCATTGCGGTAAGCTATCTCTAGCATTTATGCAATGGGTTATGCTGTCTTCATAGATAACAGGCAGCACCGATTCCCAGCTTTTTTGAAAATAGGCTATTGCCTTTTCCTTATAGTCTGGATTTTCTCGCACTGATACTATTTTCATATGGTTCGTGTTTGTTACCAGATTGACTCTTGTTCAAATATGATCGATTTATTTTCTAATTCGAATCACTTTACCATAAGCGAGGAGTGTGTTATAATGTTCAATCAAGACGATAAGGTCGCTGTTGGGCAAAAATTCAGTCTCGCACACTCCATATCTCATGGATCGGTGCTCCTTTGCTCGACAGGCCTGAGTGATGCCAATGGCCATCTATGAGTTCGTAATCGAACGTAAGTCTCAGCCCGGCTTTTGAGTCGTCTGGAGAGAAGAACTCGATATTCTCGGTGTATTTCCCTTCTATGGTGGTATAGGTGCCTCCACCAGAGCCTTTGAATTCCTTTGTTTCGGTATTGTAGGCAATCCATTGGAATCGCGTGCCCGACAATATCTTCATGGTCTTTCGTGGCCTGCTCGTATCTCGCTGTTGGGTCTTGCCTTCTCGTATCCTGCCAGACATCAGCCAGGCGCCTTGCAATGCGCCAGGCTTGCCATCATCTATTCGAGTGAATTTTAAATTGGCTTCTGGAATTTCAAGGACCTTGTCCGTTATAATTACCTTAAAACGTGCTTCTGAGCCAACACGCTCTGGATCATCTGTGTGAAATTCCACTTTCTCGATCATCATATCGCCTTCTAGTTTCCATGAGCCGCCATTGGTATGAATGAATGCTCCTGTAGTTGCATTGTACATGGTCAGTACTTGATAACCTTCAGCAAAAACAACTACGACTTTTTGCAGCTCACCATTCTCCGAAGTGTTAGTGGCTTCCCAAGCACCAATGATACTTTGGGCATTTGTGGTTAACGAAAGTAATGCGCAAATGAGAAATAAGCTTAAATTTTTCATGATATTAAAATGATTAATTCTGGAACTTTAAATTAAACAAATCTGAGTTTGTATTTACCACAGATCTCTCCAACTTTTTCAAGATTAGGTGGTCCAGGAGGTAATTGTGCTAGTTCTTCGAACATGTTTTCCAATCCAGACGGGAAAATACTTAACATGGCTCGAGCCTTTTCTTCTCCAACGACCTTCCATGAATGCGGGATGCCTTTAGGACAGAAAATAAGGTCTCCAGCATTTAATGTCGTTGTTTGATCTCCGATATTCATGGCAACTTGACCACTCAATACCTGAAACACTTCATCTTCATTTTCGTGCACATGTGGTGGTATGCCTACTCCTGGGTCATTGTTCTGTTCGATCAATGTAAATTGTCCATTAGTGTCTTTGCCTGTTAATTTAATATTTTGGTTATCACCTATAACATTCAATTTTCTGCCTTCCGAGTTCTTGACGATCTTAGATGTTAGCAATGCTTCTGTTGTATTTTCTATATCAGATGATTCCACTGCCTCTTTCTTCTCTGTTTGGCAAGAAGCCAGGATGGAAGTCATTGTAACAGCACCAAGACCAAAAGTTGCAGATTTGATAAATTCGTTTCGTTTCATGTTTATTATGCTTTTTTAAAGTTAATCTTTTTTTCAAGAGTTGGTCTTTCTGACGAATATCATTGTTCAAGAATTCAATTATAGTACTTTACGCATCGATTATTTATAAACCAATCCACACGGAATATGATCTTTAAAAAAGTTAATTTATCCTTGGTCTTATTGTTAATTTTAGCATCATGCAATACAGGAAAAAATTCAGATGCTACTTTAGCAGATATGAATATAACAGACATGTTTAAAGGAAAAAAAATCACCCATGATTTTGATGCTGAGATCGATAGCATTATCGCTAAAATGACCCTTGAAGAAAAGTCAGGCATGCTTCATGGAACGAGCATGTTCAACACGGCGGGAGTTAAACGTTTAGGTGTTCCTGAACTGAAGATGGCCGATGGGCCTTTGGGAGTGCGTGAGGAGATCTCTCGAGATTCTTGGGCGCCCGCTGGATGGGACAATGATTTTGCCACTTATTATCCAGCTGGTGGTGGACTCTCGGCTACCTGGAACCCAGATTTGGCCTACGTTTTCGGGAATAGTGTCGGTGAAGAGTCTCGTGCCCGAGATAAAGACGTCTTGTTATCACCGGCCATTAACATAATAAGAACTCCGCTGGGCGGAAGGACCTATGAGTATTTCTCTGAGGATCCCTTCTTGAACAAGAAACTTACAGTGCCTTTTATTGTAGGGCTACAAGAAAATGATGTTGCTGCTTGCGTAAAGCATTATGCAGCAAACAATCAAGAGACCAACCGTGATTTTGTGGATGTACAGATTGATGAGCGTACACTTCGTGAAATCTATCTACCTGCGTTCAAGGCTGCCGTTGTGGAGGCAAAGGCCTATAGCATGATGGGTGCCTATAATAAATTTCGAGGCAACTATCTATGCGAGAATAATTACATGCTTAATGAGGTGCTTCGAGATGAATGGGGATTTGAAGGCGTTGTGATATCAGATTGGGCCGCCGTTCATACGTCTGTTAAGTCTTTAAGAAGTGGATTGGACATTGAAATGGGTACACCAAAGTCGTTCAATGAATTCTTCTTGGCTGATGCCTTGATAGATTCGGTTAAAGCAGGGAAGATCACTGAAACGGAATTGGATATTCATGTCAAGCGAATCATGCAATTAATGTACACCTTGAAAAGTATGGGTGGTGAAGATCGTGAAGAAGGAAGTATCGATACAGAGGCACATTTCAAGGACGCCTATAAAATAGCTGCAGAATCTGTGGTACTGCTAAAGAATGAAAAAAACCTGTTACCGATTAATGCTTCAGAGATTAGTTCTGTCGCTGTTATTGGTAATAATGCCATGAAAAAGAATGCCCTTGGCGGATTTGGTGCTGGTGTAAAGACCAAACGTGAGGTTACACCGTTCGAAGGATTGAAGAATAGGCTTCCGGAATCTGTAATGATCAATTATGCTGAAGGCTATCAAGAACGGTATGCACCAAAAAAGGAATCTGTTTTTGGCGAAGTCACACAAGAACGCGCAGAAACCATTGATGAGTTGGACCCAAAGATGCTTGAAGCTGCCATCGGCGCTGCCAAGTCATCGGATGTGGCCATTATCTTTGCTGGCTCCAATCGCGATTTCGAGACCGAAGCGTCAGATAGAGCGGACTTAAAGTTGCCTTTTGGCCAAGAGGAATTAATCGCGAAAGTGCTTGAAGCAAATCCGAATACAATCGTAGTTATGATTGCAGGAGCGCCATTTGAAATAGGTGCCATTAAAGAGAAATCCTCAGCATTGGTATGGAGTTGGTTCAATGGGTCAGAAGGCGGGAATGCCTTGGCGGATGTATTGTTAGGTACAGTGAACCCTTCAGGTAAATTACCATGGACCATGCCCATGGAATTGAAGGATTCTCCTGCACATGCTACCAATAGCTTTCCAGGCGACCAAACCGTGTCTTATGATGAAGGTCTGTTGGTTGGTTATCGATGGTTCGATACAAAGAATGTCGACCCAGAATACCCATTTGGTTATGGCTTGTCCTACACCAAATTTGAGATCAAGAATGCTCAAGCGGACAAAGAGAGATATACTAAAGCCGATACAATTATTATTTCGGTTGATGTAGAGAACATTGGAACCA
Source organism: Flavobacteriaceae bacterium (assembly GCA_013001365.1). Classification (GTDB taxonomy): domain Bacteria; phylum Bacteroidota; class Bacteroidia; order Flavobacteriales; family Flavobacteriaceae; genus JABABD01. The sequence goes on along the minus strand of JABDMQ010000377.1, from coordinate 59 downwards.
TGGACGGGAAGGAAGTAGTGCAAGTATATGCATCCATGAAAGATTCGAAGGTTGAAAGG
>JABDMQ010000369.1 GCA_013001365.1 Flavobacteriaceae bacterium | reverse complement strand
ATCATAAATGTTGCAACTGGATCCAAGGAACAAGGAATTACTGCTGGATTGGCTATTGGATTTACGGTCTTGATATGTGCTTTGGTTGGAGGTCCAGTTTCTGGTGCTTCAATGAACCCGGCTCGATCTATCGGTCCTGCTATGGTGTCCTTCGAAATTCACCATTTATGGATTTACATTCTAGCACCTATTCTAGGCGCCATATTGGGGGTATTGGTGTGGAAAATTATTAAGAACAATTGATTTTGGGAATATATTGTTGGATAATTAATTAGGGATACCCTTAAAAACAGTATTTTTGCAAAATTAGGCCAACATCTTTATAAAAATCAACAGAATAATTGTTGCAATGGCCTTAGGATATCAGAAAAAAGGTAAAAGAATAAGAAATGTCGCAGATTGCCCTAGGAGAACAAGACCGTAAATCAGATAAAGAGCTCTATAGTTACCAACATGGGGCAATAAGCCAGATATTCGAGAAATTTGATTCTGCTCCAGATGATTATCATCTATTATATCAATTGCCTACTGGTGGTGGTAAGACCGTTATTTTTTCAGAAATGGTCAGGCAATACCTAAAGAACCATGACAAGAAGGTTCTTATTATGACGCATCGTATTGAATTAAGTAAGCAAACTTCTACGATGCTTACAGAATTCAATGTTAGCAATAAAATCATACATAGCACCGCCAATCTTGATGATCAGGATCAATATAGCTGTTTTGTAGCTATGGTTGAAACATTGAACAATCGTTTGAACGAAAATATGTTGGATATATCCAATGTTGGTCTTGTCATTATTGATGAAGCACATTATAACTCGTTTACGAAGTTGTTCAAATTCTTTGAAAAATCATTTTTTCTTGGTGTGACGGCCACCCCGTTAAGTTCGAACATTAAACTTCCTATGAAGGATAATTATAATGAGTTGATCGTTGGTGAAAGCATCCAAGACCTGATCGACAATGAATTCTTGGCTCGTGCTGAAACATATTCCTATAATGTGGGATTAACATCATTAATTGTCGGCGCCAATGGTGATTATACTGTAAAGTCATCTGAGGATCTTTATACAAACAATGATATGCTTTCTAAGTTAATGCAAGCATATGAAGAACGATCCAAGGGAAAGAAGACATTGATATTCAATAATGGTATAAAAACCTCACTTTACGTATATGATACATTTAGAGCTGCCGGCTACTCAATTGCCCATTTAGATAATACCAATACTAAAAAAGAACGTAAAGCAATCCTAAAGTGGTTCAAGGAAACGCCTGATGCCATTCTAACCTCAGTAAGTATATTGACAACTGGCTTTGATGAACCAACGGTAGAATCGATAATACTCAATAGAGCAACCAAGTCCCTTACGCTTTATTATCAGATGATCGGACGTGGCTCTCGTATCTTGAACAATAAGTCGAGCTTCAATGTTATCGATCTTGGTAATAATTTTCATCGGTTTGGGCCATGGGGTGCCGATTTGGACTGGCAGCGAATCTTCAGGACACCAAATTATTATTTGGATAGTTTGCTTAATGACGAAGATCTAGAAAGCAATTTCAAGTATGATATGCCTGAAGAATTGAGAAAGCAATTCTCGAATTCTGAAGAGGTCTATTTCGATATCAATAAAGCCTACATGGAAGGCGTTATTAACGGAGAGTCCTCAAAGGCAGTATTGGTCAAGTCCATTGCTCAGCATGCAAAATTGTGCATTGAGAATAGTGATGATGTGTTTGATGCATATACCTTGGCAAAATTACTTGGAGACGACATTGATTACCGAATTAAACGTTATACGAAATGTATTAGCAAGAGCACTAATAATTTTGTGGATTGGCTTCGTGAGGATTATCGCAAGAAATTACGAGCCTACCTACGAGATAATTTCGATAAGGTGTATGAAGAAATACATGGGCATCCACCTGAAGACTGAATCGATAAGATTAATCTTAAATAGCATTTAATAACAATCTGAATGGCAAAACCTCAAAAAGGAGTACTGATCATTCTAGCATTTTTTTCCATATACGTCATATGGGGTTCCACGTATTTATTGAATAAAATATCAGTCGCCGAACTGCCGCCTTTCAAGATAGCTGCAATTAGATTCATCATAGCAGGGTTGATCATTTTTGTAATTGCTAAAGTCATTGGTATAAAGCTCATGATCACTATAAAACAGCTAAAAAATACAATTATCGCTGGATTCTTGTTCTTGACCATAGGTAATGGTATTGCGGTTTGGGCACTGATGTATGTAGATAGTGGATTCGCCGCGCTTGAGATTTCTGCACAGCCGTTGGTCGTTCTTTTATTGATGTTGCTATTGGAAGGGAAACGAGTACAGCCTATGTCGATAGTTGGTGTGGTTCTGGGTATTATTGGAATTTATCTTTTAGTAAGCCAAAAACAAATAGTAAGTCAGGAGAACAGCATAATTGGTATGGTCATGATATTTGTCTGCATGTTGAGTTGGGCTTATGGAAGTTTGTTTGTTGCTAAGGCAGATCTACCGGGAAATTATTTTGTCAATACGGGTTATCAAATGCTAACAGGAGGGTTGATGCTATTAATAGCAAGCTTGTTATTCGGAGAAAAATGGACAGTTCCCGGAGAATGGAGTGGTGAGGTGCAATTATCTATGGTGCTACTCATCATTTTTGGCAGTATAGTGGCTTTTACCTCTTTTAATTATCTTTTAAAAGTGGTATCTCCAGAAAAGGTGGCGACCTGTACATATGTCAATCCTATAATAGCCTTGATATTGGGGTGGTACTTCTTGAATGAGCAGATAACTTTGCAATCGATCATTGCAGCTATCATCCTACTTACAGGTGTCTATTTTATTAACACTAAAAGGCGATTAGCACGATTGCCCAGAATTTCTAAAAAACGGCTTTAGTAGCTAATCAAATTATTCGTATCGTAGTCCAAATCCAAATGGATATAGAGGGTTTTCCGAATCATATGGAACATCAGAAAGTTGTTTCTCGACTGCCTCTAAAGATGAAGGCAGTTCAAATGGAAGCTTTCCTTCGGGAGTTCCTTTTCCAGCAATAAGTTGGATAATTGCCTCATCAGAGATGCTAAAATGCCCAATTACTGCTGATGCCATTTCATTGATTTCAGGAAAAACAAAAGGACGTTCCAAGTACATTGTAACAATAGTAGGTATTGTTTTGGATATTGAACGTACATGTTCGATTTCAACATTCAAGAACGTCAATCGTCCTTGATGAAAGATTGATTCTAAAACCCCTTTTCTTGGTGTAAATGGAGGGTCAAGGTTAAGTATGGCGAAATCCGCATCTTCTGGGTCTTTGACAACAATCATATATTCATTAACGATGGCTTCATCAAGATTTTCAATATATACTTTTTGCTTTTTCTTGATTGGTAATAAATTGTCTTTATTTTTCAAAAGAATTGCTGATCGTTTCATTGTTTCCAATCCTAAGGCTTTGTCTTTAGGAAGGTTGATATTTTCTAGTGAAGTCTTAGTGTTTAAATATGGGTTGTCAAACAAACCAAGTGCAAACTTTTGACGCAACAATTTACGAACAGATTTGTCCAAGCGTTCCTCAGTAATCCTTCCATCTTTAACTAATTGCACTACATATTCTGGACAATCATTACCGCCAAATTGATCAATACCTGCATTCAAGGCCTTTTCAATTTGACTGAGAATATCGAGCTCTTCTACTCCATGATCCATTGGGTCCATTATGGCTTTGTTAGGGCTATTTGGATCCCTTAAGATTCCCCAATCGGAGCATACAATACCTTTGTATTTCAAACTGTCTTGTAATAGGTCAGTTATGATTTCCTTATTGAATGCAAATCCTACATCTTCACTAGTTTGCCCGACAGGTATGCCATAATATGGCATCATTTGAGACGTTCCGGCTTTTATTGCAGCCCTGAACGGAATCACATGATACGCAAAATTATCACCTGGATATACCTGATTCTTACCATATTTAAAGTGAGCATCTTCACCATCTTCTTGGGGCCCCCCTCCTGAGAAATGTTTAGTCATTGTTGAAACCGAAGTAGGAGTGAGGCTATCACCTTGCATGCCTTTTATATATGCAGCTGTAAGCCTGGCAGATAATTCGGCATCTTCACCAAAAGTACCTGCTATTCTTCCCCACCTTGGCTCCGTAGCTAAGTCCGCAACAGGATGCAGTGAGGTATGAATTCCGATGGCTCGGTATTCGCGTGCAGCAATTTTCCCAAACTCATATACAAGCAGAGAATCACCAATTGCTGCAAAACCGGTAGCATCAGGCCATTGTGATAAACTTTTCATAAATACCGCAGCACCTTTCTTATTACTATGTCTGGGATCGGAACTAAAGCTAAGCGGAATTCCCAATCGAGTTTGCTCTGCCATTTTTTGAAGGTTATTGACCCACTCGATATGAACCGTGGCGTCTTCAGGAGCAAGGGCTGAAGTAAGATGGGTAAGTCCCTTTGTTAAGATGTAGTCCTCTGGAGGACCCAAGAAACCAGCTATTTTCATAGGAACCATATCAATTTTGGTAGAAAACTGGAAAGGCTGGAACAACTGAGCTGCCTTTTCATCAACGGTCATTTGAGATAACAGATCTTCTACTCTGTCCTGTATTTCTGCATTTGGATTTTCATAGACATCAAGACTTCCGTCCTTGTTTAAGTCTCGAAATTTGACGCCTTCTTGCACTAATTCCTTGACCTCACCCATCATTCTGTCTTTTCCAGCATTTATTTTCTTTTGCCTACCAATGAATAGGTAAAGAAAAAATCCAATAATGAGAATCAGAATGAGTAACAGAAGCCATTTGAGTGTCTTTAGAACAATTCTCTTCATGTTATTTACATTTGAAGAAGTAGGCTGAATTTTAGACTAAATCAGGAATTAAGCAAAATGCTTTTTCAATTCTTTCTGCAATATGAGTTCTACAGTTTCAAAAACTTGCCTACAATGGAAGAAATCGTCTTCTTCCTGCATGATATCCAAGATGATGCTTGTATGACCCAAAGCAACGTATTTAGCCAATTCGTCAGCGACTTCGTCATGCGATCCAACGAGATACGGGCAAAAGGTTTTGTAAGTATGAAAAGGTTTCAACCAATAGACATTCCTTTCATCATCACGGGCATCTAGTTTCGAAAGGTCCTTATGCCAGTTAGAATCTGATGCTTTTGTCGCCATTGCATGAGCCATCTTTCCTTTCATATCGTCTGGATAACGCTCGTTGGCCACTTCCCAGGCTTCATCAGATGTTTCACGAGCTATGATGCCAAATCGTACGCCAAGATTGAAATTCTCGTCAGGTTCGATTCCTTCATATTCTGCAATTGGCTTGGCATATTTTACCTTTACCGCACCTAGTTTTTCAGCTGTTGCAAGTCCAGCTTCGGAGGTTCCGCTAATAAGCTGAATAGGAATCATTTCTTCTGGAATCTCAGGTCTCATCAAGACATTCTTGACATTATAGTATTTGCCTTCATGAGTATGCAATCTCCTGGTCTTCAATAAACCGTCGACCAAAGAGGCATAGTCAAAAAGTTTGTCGTAACGCTCATCATGAGGTGTTTCTTCACCTAAACTAACAAGGTCACCTTGAAATCCTCCTGCTATCCAGTTAATATCAACACGACGTCCGTACATGAATGAAATCGTCGCTATACGTTTTGCTAGGGCATAAGGTCTAATATATACAGGATTGACAGCAACCAAAGGCGTCAAGTGATTTGTGTGCTCTAATACGACTTGTGCGATTGCCCAGCCATCAGCTAGAGAATTATTGGAATAAATAAGAGTGCCTTCAAAGCCATGGACTTCACTCCATCTGGCAGTATTTATAACTTTGTTGTAGTAATCTTTTCCATCAATAGAAACTCGTTTCATTGAAATATTCTGAGGTTCGGACTCCGGAGTTGTTGCGTAGATCTTTAGGTATTTTATCATGATATTTAAGGTTGATTATTAGCGCGTTGAATATACAAATTTAAATGGGTTGCAAGTTAGTAAATAGGCAAGCTTCAAATATTTACGATGAATGCCTATTTAGTGTTATCGTTAATTGGAAGTTGTAAAAATATAAGAGCAATGATACCTAATATATGATATTTGTCAATTTTCTAGAATAGAAAAACAAACACAATATTTATTAAGTATTTATTTTAATATATCGAACCTATGGGTGTATTTAAGTGTTAGAACCTGATTGTTTAGGGCATCTAGTAGATCATCATCTTTGACAACGTTCAAAACCACGAATAATCCGGTATTTGCATTTTGCAACCATCCGAACCTAGCATTTACAGAAGTGATATTTGAAACATTGTTATGTTGAATTAGGCTCTGAACAAACATTCTTGGCGTAAATGAATATGAAAGTCTTAATCCGGATACAATTGCAGTTAGGTCACCAGATGGAAGGTCGATTTCGTTATGACTGAATGTCAAAGAGGAATTAAATCGGTCACCAATCCTCAAATTGGCTGTCCCGCTATTAGATATTCTATCTCCATCGAAATAGCCACCTATAATGGTTCTGGTACTCAAGGAAAAGGCATTATTAGGATTAGTGATCAATATGAATTGTAGCTCTTCATTCTTGTAATTACCCATTGGTACCGTAATATCTGAGATATTGAAATCTTGGAGAACACGCTCAGATGTAAAATTGATACCTGTATGTACCTCAAACCCACTCTTGAACTCCCAATGATTATCAACATGCAAGAATCCTGTAATTAACTGGTCATCGAAATTCCAATAACCCCGATATGAAACGTGAGGACGAATTTCCAGCAGTTTTCCAGCATTCTTGAATCTATGGGCCTTGAATATCAGGAATTCTGGTTTTTTGAACTCACTGCGTTGCAAGAAGCCAACCTCAGGGTTAAAACCTTCACCAACTTCCGTATAACC
>JABDMQ010000364.1 GCA_013001365.1 Flavobacteriaceae bacterium | reverse complement strand
GCTCATGGCTTCAAGGATGCGCTTGATTACTATGAGAAGTCAAGTTCATTGACTTTCATTCCTGAAATCAAGACACCAACTTTGATATTGAATGCCACAGACGATTCTTTTCTTTCTCCAGAATGCTTTCCAATTCAAGAGGCAGAAGAGAATGATAGCGTTTTCTTGGAGATGCCCAGATATGGTGGTCATGTAGGTTTTTACGATAAAGACGGTATTTTCTATAACGAAAAACGAAGCTTGGAGTTCATTAAGAATGTTTAATAAGGTGGTTAAGGGATATTTGTATCCTGATAAATAAGTTAATTATTAGGCGATTACTTATTTAGTTATTTCATTTTCCTATTTTTAATGTAATTAATCAATCGACTAATCAATTTCTGTAATAGTTATTCACCGGATGCGTTATACACTTGTTGTCTTATTCTTGGCTTGTTTCTTGAATGTGCAAGCTCAAGAGAATCTTGATACCTTCAATCTAGAATTCGAGAATAAGACCATATTTGATGTCATTGAACTTATTGAATCACAAACCGATTATGATTTTTTCTTCATAGACGAGTGGTTGGATAATGAAAAGCTACGAAGCGGCAAATACCAACAGGCATCAATCAATAGCATTCTCGAAGATCTTTTCAAGGACACCTTGATCAATTACTTCGTTCTGGAAAGAAGAATTATCCTAACAAAAAACAATGCCATCCATGACAAAATACCTGAGGGCAATGAGGTTCTTATAGACCTTATGGATGAAGAACGTCCTAAACCTGTTTTCATTGAAAAAACTGAGGCCACAGAGGCAGTAGAGGAAGAGCCTATAGTTCCAGAAAGAATTGGTAAAGAAGATATCGAATCGTCACAGACAAAATACACGATCAGTGGTTATGTTAAAGATGTAGACACAGGAAAGCCTCTTGCAAACGTTGCTGTTTCTGTAAGGGGAAAAGGTATAGGGACCTCGACCGATGAAAGCGGATTTTACAAACTAGAATTATTACCTGGCAATTACACGCTTGTCACCAATTCCTTGAACACAAGAAACACGATTAAAAGGATAGTGGTCTATAATGACGGTGAGGTTAATTTCAATCTAAAAGAAAAATTCGAGGCCCTAAGTGAAGTGTTGGTATTAGCTGATGCGGACAGAAATGTTCGAGAGGTTATCTCAGGAGTGACAAAGATAGAAGTAGAAGGCATAAAGAACATACCTTTGGTGCTAGGTGAACGTGACCTCTTGAAAGTTGCGGTAACCTTACCAGGTATTGCCAATACAGGTGAAGGGTCCAATGGTTACAACGTAAGGGGAGGTAAGACCGATCAAAACCTGATATTGCTCGATAATGCATCTATTTACAACCCTTCGCACCTTTTTGGTATTTTCTCTGCAATCAATCCTTTTACAACAGGAAACGTCACTATCTATAAAGGCAATATTCCTGCAGAATATGGTGGAAGGCTGTCTTCGGTATTCGATATAAATACCAAGGATGCCAATACCGAGAAACTTTCAGGAGAAGTATCAGTAGGACCTGTAACAAGCAATGTCGTTCTAGAGGTACCCATTGTGAAAGACAAGGCCGCAATAATGTTTGGAGGACGAAGCACGTATTCAGGATGGATCCTGCGTTCTCTAGATGAAGAATCGTTGAGGAATAGTGAAGCCACTTTTTACGATGTACAAGCAAAATACAATCACAAACTCAATGATAACAATAGCATAAAGGCAACAGCCTATTACAGCAAGGATAGATTCAGCATTACATCAGATTCCCTTTATGGCTATAGTAACAGGTTATTTTCGTTGGGATGGCAACATAAATTCAATGATCAACATAATGGGGAATTGACATTGACTAACAGTGAGTACAAATTCGAAATTGAGTACGATGGTGATTTCAATGATGATTTTGGTCTTTATTACAAGAACGATGAAACGGAATTGAAATATAAGTTGAATTTCGACCTAGATGATGAACGACAATTAACCTATGGAGTCTCCTCTAAGTTATATAATATCGCTCCTGGTGATTTTGAACCATTGACAAGCGACTCAGATATTGAGTTTTTGAGCATTCAGAAAGAAAAAGGGTTGGAGTCCGCCGCATTCGTTTCAATCGACTATGAGATTAATGAAAAATTTGCGTTGGATGCAGGATTAAGGTATTCGATGTTTACGTTTTTAGGGCCGGCTACTCAAAGGATCTACCAAGAGGGACAACCAAGGAATGAGTCGACTCAGATCAGTGTTGAAGAATATGATAATAATGAATCCATAGAAACGTATAGTGGATTAGAAGGCAGGTTATCAGCAAGATATTTCCTTTCTGAAGACCTGTCAATTAAGGCGAGTTACAATAATACCTTTCAATACATCCATACATTATCGACCAACACGACCGTTTCGCCAA
>JABDMQ010000356.1 GCA_013001365.1 Flavobacteriaceae bacterium | reverse complement strand
GTATTCGTCCTTATGAAAGTAATAAGAGAGAAGACTTCCTAATAAAAGGCTTCCCAAGTAGATGATGATAAAATTGACTTCTCCTACTTTCCTGATGACAAAATCTGTAAAAAAGTATAAGGTGATCATATTGAACAAAAGGTGAGTCATGTCTACATGAAGGAATGCCGAGGTGAATCCTCGGAGTTTCTCACCACGTTGCACCCCACCAACATTGAACTTGTACTTTTCGAAAAACTCAAAATCATTGAAACCCTTAAGTGAAATGATAACGTTGGCCGCGATAATCGCGATTGTTACGATGCTTAAACTCAATTTATCTGTCTTTTAAAATTATCCACACGAAGATAAATCTAAATTGTCAAACTCGCCTGTCATACGTTCAAAATATAGCTATCTTTGGCAAAAATTGTTTGCGTGCAACTATTGGCCTATATCATTCTTTACCCGTTTCTTTGGGTAATTTCCATTCTTCCTTTCAGGTTGCTGTACATACTATCGGACGCTGTTTATGGCTTGCTATACTACATCATTGGCTATCGGAAGAAAGTGGTAAAAGAAAACCTGGATCTTGTATTTCCTGATAAGTCGGAAAAAGAGAAAAAACGGATCATGAAAAAGTTCTATCATCATCTTTGTGATATGATACTGGAATCGATCAAGTCCTTGACTATCTCTGAAGCATCAATGAAGAAACGGTTTACGTTTTCTAATCCAGAAGAAATCCATAAACTCGAAAGACAAAACAAAAGTATTGTGCTTATGTGCGGTCATTATGGTAGCTGGGAATGGATATTCATTTTCCAGACCTACATTTCCCATAAAGGCTATGCCATATATAAACGCCTTGCAAACAAGTACTTCGACAGATTGGTGAAACGCATTCGAGCGCGATACAACAGCTACTTGATCACCACCAAAGAATCAATTGCAATCCTTAGCAAATCCAAAAAGGATGGCGAGTTGACCATCAACGGATTTGCTGCAGATCAATCCCCGAAAGTGGACAAGGCTTTTCATTGGAAGGAATTCATGGGTATTAAGGTGCCAGTTCATACAGGAGCTGAACTGTTGGCCAAAAGACTTGATATGGCTGTAGTCTTCTTTAAAGTAAAGAAATTGAAACGTGGGTATTACGAAACTACCTTTACGACTGCTGCAGAGAATCCTAAAGATTTCAAGGATTATGAGATCACCGATAAATTCATGAAGTTTGTTGAAGATCAAATACTCGAAGCACCTGAATATTATTTATGGACGCATAAGCGCTGGAAGCATCGAGATAAGGTTCCCGAGGCATTCAGGTAATTACATATCAAACCAACTGTCGACCACTTTCTTCCTCGAATCTGATTCGAAAGTCTTATGAGCGAACTCATTGGTCAGTTTGTTATAGGTATAGTCCTTGGCCCATTCCTTATGCTTCTTAGCTAATTCCTTAATGCTTTCGCAAACAAACCGGATTTCATCACAGGTCGTTGTTGGATGAATCGAAAGTCTGATCCATCCTGGTTTTTTAGATAGGTCACCTAATGATATTTCATCGGTCAATGTATGTGAGGTCTCGTAATCAACATGCAGTAAATAGTGTCCATAAGTGCCTGCGCAACTACAACCGCCTCGTGTTTGTATTCCAAATCGGTCATTAAGGATCTTAACGCCTAAATTATAGTGAAGGTCATCTATATAAAAAGAGATGACACCAAGCCTGTCGGTATGCATAGGTGCCAGGATATTGATATTCTCTATGTTACCTAATTCTGAAAAAATTTGCTCAAGAATTTCATGCTCTCGATCCAACATCTTCTTAACGCCCATTTGCTCCTTGAGTTTCATGGCCAAAGCAGCTTTTATGGTCTGAAGGAAACCAGGGGTTCCGCCATCTTCACGTTCTTCGATATCATCAAAGTATTTATGCTCTCCCCAAGGATTGGTCCAACTTACGGTACCTCCTCCAGGATTGTCCGGAATCATATTATTGTAAAGCTTCTTGCTGAATACCAAGACACCTGAGGTACCAGGACCGCCTAAGAATTTATGAGGCGAGAAGAATATGGCATCCAATGCACATTCTGGGTCTTCAGGATGCATATCTATTTCTACATAAGGAGCTGAACACGCGTAATCCACAAAACAGACACCACCATGAGTATGCATCAATTTGGCAATATCATGAACAGGTGCTTGGATTCCCGTTACATTGGAGCCACCACTAACAGAGGCGATCTTGAGTGCCTTGTCCTTATATTCAATAAGAAGTTCTTCTAGATTATCAAGATCGAACAAGCCATCTTTTCCGGCAGGAATGATCACCACCTTGGCCATGGTCTCTAACCAAGACGTCTGATTGGAATGATGCTCCATGTGAGAAATAAAAACAACCGGGCGAACCTCTTCTGGTATACTCGCAAATTTTCTGAGATTCTCTGGTACTTTCAGTCCTAGGATACGTTGAAATTTGTTGACCACACCTGTCATGCCATTACCTGCACAGATCAAGACATCGTCCTCATTAGCATTTACATGGTTTTTGATAATTTGCTTGGCTTTGTGGTATGCCATGGTCATGGCAGTTCCAGAAATGGTAGTCTCTGTATGGGTATTAGCGACATAAGGGCCGAACTCCTTTAACATCTTCTCCTCTATTGGCCTGTATAGCCGTCCAGAAGCCGTCCAATCAGTATAGATCAGTTTCTTTTTACCATACGGTGAAGTGAATTCTTGATCGATTCCAATGATGTTCTTTCGGAATTGCTTGAAATATTCTTCAAGCTGTGATTTGAATATTTTCGGTTCTTTAGTATCGATCATGGCGCATGGTATCTAGCTAAGTTACTAAATATTTGCTATTTGCTTGATTTCTCCTATGAACCTATCCGCCAAATTATCGGCTTCTTTCTGGCTTTTCGCCTCCGTATAGATCCTTATGAGCGGTTCGGTATTGCTTTTACGTAAATGCACCCAATTGTCTGGAAAATCGATCTTGACACCATCAATTGTATTTATGTCTTCATCCTTATAACGCTCTGTCATTGTAGATAAAATGCCATCGACATCCAATCCTGGTGTTAATTG
>JABDMQ010000320.1 GCA_013001365.1 Flavobacteriaceae bacterium | reverse complement strand
TTGCGAGTTAATTTGAACAGAACTTATGTTCTCATTCGAATTACTATAAATGACATGCACATACACTGGAATATTGATAACACCACTCACTGGTGTTGGGTCTTCACCACCGCCGCCACCTGGGCCGCCGCCATTACCACCACCATTACCGCCACCATTACCGTTACCTGGCTTAGCTGCAATTAATGACCTTGTATGGTATTCAATGTCGTACATTTTTTTGTCTAGTCCTTTATTCTCTTTCAATAATCGGTTAAGGTTTACCATTGAGTAACAAGACTTAGCATCGACGGCTCTTCCGGCTTCATCGATATCCGCATCCGTATAGACATAAAAATCGCTCATGTCTATTTTCGATTGTTCGTCAAAGGTTTCATTTTGGTCATTGTTACAACCAACAAATAGAAAAGCTATAGCAGCCATTCCAAGAATTACTTTTTTCATTATTTATTAGGGTTTATGTTAAAAATTCTGCTGAATATACATTTTTTTTAAGATTTCCTTAACAAATGTTGATAAATACTTAAACGTTTTCGTTAAAGTGCAATATGATCGTAAATCATTCGGGAATAGTTACGGGAAAACCGTAATGAAAATCTAAAAAATTAAATTGGATAATGAATGTCAAGAAAGCATGGCTACTGCTTTCTTCAATCCTTTGATGAAAATGTCGATTTCTTCTTCTGTATTGTAGAAAGAAAAAGATGCTCTTATTGTACCAGGTATCTTATAGAAGTCCATGATGGGTTGTGCACAATGATGCCCAGTACGTACTGCTATTCCAAGTTTGTCAAGAATGGTACCAATGTCGTAAGGATGAATTTCTCCTATATTAAAGGAAATGACCGAAGTCTTATTTTGTGAACTACCATAGATTTTAAGACCTTCTATTTCGAGTAATTGCTTCGTCGCGTATTCTAGCAATTCATTTTCGTAAGCCGCTATTTCATTAAAGCCAATGGTATTCATATAGTCCAAAGCGACTCCAAAGGCGATTCCACCAGACACATTTGGTGTGCCTGCCTCGAATTTATGTGGCAAATCTGCATAGGTGGTTTTCTCGAATGTGACATCAGCAATCATTTCACCACCTCCTTGATAAGGTGGTAATTCGTTAAGCCAAGCTTCTTTGCCATATAACATGCCAATTCCCGTTGGTCCACATACCTTATGCGCAGAAGCAACATAAAAATCGACATCCAACGCTTGAAGATCTGGCTTGATATGCGGGCAGGCTTGAGCACCATCGATCAAGACAACAGCACCTACCTTGTGTGCTTGATCAATGATCTCCTTGATGGGGTTTATAGTTCCTAAAGCATTGGATACATGATTGCAGAACACCAATTTGGTCTTGTCTGATAACAAACTTTGGTATTCATCCATTCTCAATTCCCCTTCCAAATTCATGGGAATCACTTTTAGGGTTGCCCCTGTCTTTTCACATAGCATTTGCCAAGGAACAATATTGCTATGGTGTTCCATTGCTGAAACAAGCAATTCATCACCAGGTTTCAATCGGCCTGAAAACCCATTGGCAACGATATTGATGCTGTGAGTCGTCCCCGAAGTGAATATGATTTCATGGGTTTCCTTGGCATTGAAATGTTTCTGGATTTTTTGTCTTGCTTCTTCGTAAGCATCTGTTGCCTCTTGACTCAGGGCATGAACGCCTCGATGAATATTGGCATTGTAATTACTGTAATAATTAACAATGGCGTCTATGACTTGTAAAGGGGTTTGAGAGGTAGCGGCATTATCGAAATACACCAAAGGATGTCCATTTACTTCACGAGAAAGTATTGGAAAATCCTTTCTTATTTTTTGCACATCGAATTCAACACTCATTAACATGTTTTCCTAAAGGTCGGTTATAGATCAAACCCAATATTTACACCAATTTTATTGGCAATCAATTTATTTATTCGAGCTTTTAGCTCAGGAATCTTGACACTTTCGAGTACGTTGTTGGCAAAGGCATACATTAGCAAGGCACGTGCTTCTTTCTCAGGAATACCACGAGTCTTTAGATAGAACATCGCACTTTCATCAAGTTGACCTATGGTACAACCATGCGAGCATTTTACATCATCTGCAAAGATCTCTAATTGCGGTTTGGTATTTATTGCAGCTTTATCGCTAACAAGAATGTTATTGTTGGCTTGAAATGCATTTGTTTTCTGTGCCTCCTTCTCAACAACGACCTTACCATTGAAAACTCCGGTTGATCGATCATCAAAAATACCTTTATAGTCCTGATGGCTTTCACAATTTGGCTCAATATGATGTACCAATGTGTTATGATCCACATGCTGCTTATCTTCGATAATTGTAACGCCTTTCATGGTAGAATCAATACGTTGTCCTTTTTGGAAGAAATTGAGATTGTTCCTAGTTAATTTTCCACCAAACGAAAATGTGTGAACCGAGCAGATACTGGCTTGTTTTTGGTCGATGAACGTGTTGTCTATCAATGAAGCATGTTCATTATCGTTCTGTACCTTATAGTAATCGATAATTGCTCTTTTATTGGCAAATATCTCAGTAACAGAATTAGTAAGAATCGGATTCTCTGTCAAGCTTTGATGACGCTCTATGATCTGAACATGCGAGTTCTCGTCAACCACGATCAAGTTGCGTGGTTGCAACATCAACGCTGTTTCTGTTCCCGTAGAGAAATGTATGATCTGAATTGGTTTCTCAACCAACTTGTTCTTTGGAATATGGATATATGCACCTTCACTGGAAAATGCCGTATTGAGCGCAGAAAGACTATCTTGGTCCGCTGCTTTGTTGAAATAGTTCTCAATGACCAATCGGTACTTAGGTTTGCTCAATGCTGCGGACATTAAGCAAATGTCCATACCATCATGTGTGGTCTGAGATAGATGCGAAGAATACTTGCCATCTATAAAAACGATCTTGTAGGTATCTATGTCATGTAAGAAATATTTCTTCACTTCACGATATTCCAAGGCATTCTCTTGCTTCGGAAAGACACTGTAATCGTGTTTCAAAACAGAATTCAATGAGGTATATTTCCAAGCTTCCTCTTTTTTAGAAGGGAATCCTTTTTCCTCGAATACCTTGATTGCTTCAGTCCTGATATCATGCACAGGAGAGTCTATATCGATGGTGTTCTCGAAAGCCAGAAAAGACGATACTAATTTTTCCTTTAATTCCATTTTATCTATTAAGCATTCACTTCTTCCTTGATCCAATCGTACCCTTTTTCCTCAAGTTCATGGGCTAATTCCTTGTTGCCAGACTTTACGATGCGACCTTCATAGATTACATGAACAAAATCCGGTACGATATAATCCAGCAATCTTTGGTAATGTGTGATTACGACAACAGCATTGTCCTTGTTACGTAATTTGTTTACACCATTGGCAACAATACGCAAGGCATCAATATCTAGCCCTGAATCGGTTTCGTCGAGAATCGCCAATTTTGGTTCTAACATTGCCATTTGGAAAATTTCGTTCCGTTTCTTCTCACCACCGGAAAAACCTTCATTTAAAGACCTTGATAAGAATTTCCTGTCTATCTCGAGCATTTCTGATTTTTCACGGATTTTCTTTAGCATTTCGTTGGCTGGCATATCATTCAATCCTTTGGCTTTCCTTGTTTCATTGATGGCCGTTTTCATGAAATTGGTTACCGTAACACCTGGTATCTCCACTGGATACTGGAATGACATGAAAATGCCTTTATGCGCTCTTTCTTCTGCCGATAATTCATCTATGTCTTCACCATCCAATAGAATCTTTCCATCGGTGACTTCATAATCTTCCTTTCCTGCTATAACAGCAGCTAAAGTACTCTTGCCAGAACCGTTTGGTCCCATGATGGCATGAATCTCCCCAGGCTTTACTGTAAGATCGATTCCTCTTAATATGTTCTTGTCCTCAACACTTGCGTGAAGGTTTTTTATCTCTAACATCTTATTGCGATTGTTTTTCAATTTTTATTACATCGTTGTTCTCAGGGTTGGGCTCAAAAACTTGAATTACTTCAAGTACCTTAAGTCTATAAGGCCAACCTTCTTCGGTAGGATCTTTCTCGGAAACCTCACCTTTAACAGAAACAGGAACCATGTCCGTATCCTCATTTTTATAGGCTTTCACTTTATCATTAAGCACATGCATCATAGAATCTATTATTACTCCATAGACTTCTGATGGGGTTTGCAAGACCGCTGCGTCAGAATAATAGATGAATTCTCCTTTAAGCGATTGTACTCCAGTTTTGGTCTCCAAAGGAACAGACTTTGAAGCTTCATTTGCTACCGATTCCTTCTTTGCTTCTTTCTTACAAGCAAGAATACTAATTACCATTACTGCTAATAAAAGTGTTTTCTTCATGTCTTGTTTATTATCCTACAGATCCCTCTAGTGAAATTTCCAATAATTTTTGAGCCTCGACCGCAAATTCCATAGGAAGCTTGTTCAATACTTCTTTACTGAATCCGTTAACGATCAATGCAATGGCTTTTTCTGTGTCAATGCCTCTTTGGTTACAATAAAAAATCTGGTCCTCACCGATTTTGCTGGTCGTTGCCTCATGCTCGATCTGAGCAGTCTTGTTCTTGACCTCTATATATGGGAAAGTGTGGGCACCACATAAATTACCCATTAACAAACTATCGCATTGTGAGAAGTTCCTGGAATTGTCTGCATTTGGATTGATCTTGACCAATCCTCTATAACTGTTCTGGGATTTTCCAGCTGATATGCCTTTTGAAATAATAGTGCTCTTGGTATTCTTGCCTAGATGAATCATCTTGGTGCCTGTATCGGCTTGCTGATAATTGTTGGTGACAGCAATTGAATAAAACTCCCCGACCGAATTGTCACCTTTTAATACACATGATGGGTACTTCCAGGTCACGGCGGATCCTGTTTCTACTTGTGTCCATGATATCTTGGCATTCTTCTCACAGATACCTCTTTTCGTAACGAAATTAAAAACGCCACCTTTTCCTTCAGCATTCCCTGGATACCAATTCTGTACAGTTGAATATTTAATTTCCGCATCTTCCAAGGCGATTAATTCTACCACTGCAGCATGCAACTGATTTTCATCTCGACTTGGTGCTGTACATCCTTCGAGGTATGAAACATAACTTCCTTCATCTGCGATTACCAAAGTTCTTTCAAATTGACCTGTGCCAGCTTGATTGATTCGGAAATAAGTGGATAACTCCATCGGGCACCTAACACCTTTAGGTATATAGCAAAATGACCCATCACTAAATACAGCACTGTTCAAGGCTGCATAGAAATTGTCTTTCTGAGGAACCACGGTTCCTATATACTTCTTGACAAGGTCTGGGTGTTCTTTAATGGCTTCAGAAATACTCATGAAGATGATGCCTTTCTCAGCCAAGGTTTCCTTGAAGGTCGTCGCAACTGAAACAGAATCAATGACTACATC
>JABDMQ010000314.1 GCA_013001365.1 Flavobacteriaceae bacterium | reverse complement strand
TAAAAGCAACTTTTTAGGGATTAACTACTTTCATGCCAAGACGTTTCGAAAAAAAAATGAAATTTTAAGGGTTTATTATTGTTTAATTAACTTTTTATTAAGATTTTTGGCCTAGGCTAATTCAAATAAATCATAAAATGAAAACAAAGTTTAGTGGAATTTTAACGCTATTGCTAGCGTTTGTTGTGCAACTAACGTTTGCACAAGAGAAAACAATTTCAGGAACGATCTCAGACCAATCTGGTGTGCCACTTCCTGGAGTTAATATTATTGTAAAAGGCACGACAACAGGAACCCAGTCAGATTTCGATGGAAACTATTCCATCAGCGCTGCTACTGGAAGCGTCCTGACATTCAGTTATGTTGGTCTTACAACGCAGGAAGTAACTGTTGGCGCAGCCAACACAGTAAACGTTACGATGCAGGAAGATCTTGAAACATTATCTGAAGTCATTGTAACTGCTCAGGGTATTAAAAGAGAAAAGAAAGCTCTTGGTTATGCCGTAAGTGAAGTTGCTGCCGAGGATATCGAGCAACGTACCGAAGGTGATGTTGCAAGGGTGCTCTCTGGAAAGGCTTCTGGTGTAAACATCCAATCGCAGAGTGGTACAACAGGATCAGGTACTAATGTCGTTATTAGGGGTTATACATCCATCTCGGGTAGTAACCAAGCTCTATTTATTGTAGATGGAGTTCCTTTTAGTAGTGATACTAACGCACAAGGTTCTTTTGTAAGTGGTAATGTCGGATCTTCAAGATTCTTGGACCTTGACCCTAACAACATTGAAAGCGTGAACGTACTTAAAGGTCTTGCAGCAGCAACACTATATGGTACAGCTGGTAAGAATGGTGTGATCGTGATCACTACAAAATCTGGGTCTTCTGCAGGAGCAGGTCCTAGCAAAACGGAAATCACGGTAAATCAATCATATTTCTTTAACGAGATTGCTTCTTTACCTAACTATCAACAACAGTATGGTGGAGGATTCAACCAATCTTTCGGATGGTTCTTCAGTAACTGGGGACCTTCTTTTTCTCCAGGTGGAGTTGATGGGTACTTGAATGACCCTGCTGGTATCATTGATGCCAACGGAACAGTTCCTCACCCTTATGATACTTCAGCGTTCTTGAATGGTGCTTCCCAAAACTTTGGTAACAACATTCTTGCGCAACGATACAACGGTGTAAGATACGATTGGAGACCTTATAATAGTGTTGAAGAATTCTTCAGGACTGGTGGTGTTTCAAATACATCGATTAATGTAAGAGGTGCATCCACTGATGGTAAAGTCACATATAACGTAAATTACGGGCACTTGGATGAGAAAGGATTTACTCCTGGAAACGGACAGCGTCGTAATACCTTATCTGTAGGTGGTACCGCTAAATTAAGTAATAAGATTACTGCATCTGCAACCTTGAACTTTTCAAGGAATGATGTAACATCTCCTCCGGTTGCTACTAGTTTTGGTAACGGTACTGCAGGATGGTCAACATTTGGTAACGTATTCTTTACGCCGATCAACGTTGACTTAATGGGTCTTGAATTCGAAATTCCAGAAACTGGTGGTAGTATCTACTATCGTAATGGTAACGATATCATTAACCCAAGATGGTCTGTTAAGAACGCGAACAACGACCAATTGACCAATAGGGTCTTTGGTACAGCTCAGTTAATGTATGAATTCAATGATAATCTTAACCTGACCTATAGAGCTGGTATTGATTTCTATAATGAAAGAAACCAAGCAGATTCAAATAAAGGTGGTGTTAACTTTACAAATGCCATCAATGGATTCTTGAATACTTGGGATAACAATAACAGGATTTGGGATCACTATCTAGCAATAGGTGGTAATTATGACCTATCTGAAAAAGTTGGCGTTACCTTCACAGCTGGTGCTACTAGTAGATCGACCGAATTCGATCAGCAAGGTGTTGCAAGTTCTGGACAATTGGTATACGGTGTGAAGCGTCACTTCAATTATGCAAATCAAGCGCCAATCCAATTCTCAGTTGATAGAAACATCATTGGTGTATTCGGAGAAGCAGCTTTCGATTATGATAACATGCTTTACATAACGTTATCAGGAAGGAATGACTGGGTATCAAATTTACCGACAACTAATAATAATTTGTTCTATCCAAGTATAAGTGCTTCTTTCTTACCAACTGTTGCTTTCCCAGAAATCAAAAGCGATGGCGGATTGAATTACTTGAAGCTTAGAGCTGGTCTTGGACAATCAGCAGGTTTCCCAACTGGATATCCTGTTTCCCAGAATGTTCTTCAATTCACTCAACAAAACGGTGGAGCAATTGGTGGAGCAACTGGTATAATAACGAATTCATTAAGTAACTCCTTGGCAAATCCAGACCTTAAACCAGAGCTTGTAAGTGAGTTCGAGGTTGGTTTTGATGCAAGGATTTGGAGAAATAGAATCAATGTAAGTTTCTCATATTTCGATAGAGAAACAACTGATTTGATCATTGGTAACAAACCATTACCTCCTTCTGCTGGATTTACAACTACACAGGCAAACATCGGTAAGATTGAGTCTGATGGTATTGAAGTTGACCTTAGTCTTGATATCCTTAGAAGTGATGGAGATGGCCTTAACTGGAATTCAAGAGTGAATTTCACTAAGAGCAAGGAAATTGTAACTGAGTTGGATGATGATCAGATTATCTACACTGGATTTACAGATCCTGGTAACGCAGCTATCGAAGGTGAACAATTAGGTGTTATCGTGGGTAGTAGGGTCCTTAGGGATGCTAATGGTAACCTAGTGGTTTCTAGCGCTGGTAACTATCAGACTGAAAACCAAGTTACATTGGATGATGGACGTGTTATTACACCGATTATTGGTAATCCAAACCCTGATTATGTAATGAACTTCATAAACTCATTGTCTTTTAAGAATTTCAATCTAGGTTTCCAAATTAGCCACACCGCTGGTGGAGACGTATATTCATCTACAGTATCTGTATTACAAGGTCGTGGATTGATCGTAACGGATAGAAAGAACTCTTTTATCTTACCAGGTGTAAGACAAGACAGTATTGATGGAAGTGGCGTTGGTCAAACAGCCAATAACGTACAGATCAACAACTCAACATATTATTTTAATAACGTGTTGTTCGGACCTAGTGAATTACAAGTTTATGATGGTTCTGTTGTAAGATTGCAAGAATTGTCTTTAGGATATACAGTACCACAAAAATGGTTGGAAAGAACACCATTTGGAACATTGTCCTTTACGGCAAGTGGATTTAATTTATGGCATGATGCTTATAATACACCGGACGATGCAAACTTTGATCCAAATGTTGCTGGAACAGGAATCGGTAATGGTCGAGGATTCGATTTCATTAACGGACCAAGTTCTAGAAAGTACGGATTCAGTATCAAAGCATCTTTCTAAAAAAAAATTGATTTTGACGCAACCTTTTATAACAAGTTGTATCTAAATATTAAATAATTAATTATGAAAAAAATATATAAACTATTAATCTTTACAATCGCCGCAACAAGCGTGTTGTTTTACTCATGCGAGACGATTGAGCTAGAGCGTCTAGACAATCCTAACGCACTGACACCTTCGCAGGCTGATCCAGCGTTTTTGTTCAACAGGATACAGACGGAGTATTTAAGTAGTATGGGTACATTTAATGCCTATGGTTCTCAGCTGGCTAGAGGTGAATACACAGGATTTGGAGAATATTTCAATTATGCCGGTGCGGGAAGATTGAATGGTCCTTGGAATAACTTCTATGCAGATATGTTGCCGGATATTGCAGCTTTAAAGCAAATCAATTCGGCCAATCCAGATTTGGACCTATCAACAAATATTGCGGTCGCACAGATCATGCAAGCGCATTTAATGACCCTTATGGTCGATTTCTTGGGTAACATTGTTTGGTCAGAAGCTGGTAATCCTAGTGAATTCCCTAATCCATCTTTAGATGATGGCCAGTCTGTATATAATGCAGCCCGCTTGTTATTAGATAATAATGATCCAACTTTGGGTCCTATTGGAGCTAAACAACTATTAGCTGGCGGAGCACCATTACAAGGTACAGACCTTTACGGTGGCCCGGACTGGACTAAGGTTGCCAATACGGTCTTGATGAGAATGAATTTGAATGAAGGTTTGTATATGGACGTTCTCAATGAGTCCAATGCTATTGAAGACATGGCAGATGATTTGCAGTTCCCTTATGGAACTAACCTGTTACAACCAAATAACCGTCATCCGGATTATAACGCCGATTATGATGACAGTGGAGCGAACAATTATCGTTCTAACTGGTTAATGCATAACATGGCTGGTACTTATGGAGATTTCTTCGAAGATGATGACCCAAGAAGACGTTATTACTTCTATCGTCAAAATTCTTTGACTCCAGGGAGCTTTACACTTCTTAATCGTACATCGGATAATGCTTTCTTCATCTTGAGTGGAAGTGCTAACGCAGAGACTCTTGAGTGTTCAGGAAATTCAATTTTCCCTCACCTAGAATTCACTCCAGAAGAAGATTACTGGTGTGCTGTTAAATTAGGATATTGGGGTAGAGATCATATGAACACTGAAGGTATTCCACCGGACGGAAATACAAGAACTGCTGTTGGAGTTTATCCTGGAGGTGGTCGTTTCGATGGCAACCTAGATTGGATGACTTGGGATGGTGGTGCTGACCAGACATTCGTAGGCTACGGAAATCAAGCATTCGTATTCCTAGGAGCTGGTGGTCAAGGTGCTGGTATCGAACCAATTTATTCTTCGTTCAATGTGGATTTCATGAAAGCTATTGCAGCTTTACATATGATGGATGCAGGTACTGCTTCTACATACTTAGAGGCTGGTATCACAAAATCCATTGCGAAAGTGCAAACTTTTGGTATGTTGGACGCTGCAGGAGACCCTTTAGGATTAGCACCTGATGATACTAGAGTTGCTGATTTCATTGCGGCTAAAGTTGCTGAATTCGATGCTGCTCCTATGACTACGACTTTGGATCCTAATGGGTTCCCAGTAGAAAAAGGTAAGTGGGATGTCCTTGGTGAAGAATACATAACCGCTTTATATGGTGGTGGTGCGGATCTGTATAATTTCTACAGACAAACAGGTGCACCGGCAACGCTTCCAAGAGGATGGGAACCTAACAGAGGTGATTTCCCAAGAACCTTCTTGTACCCAAGTAGTGAAGCTCAAACAAATCCAAACATAATTCAGAGAACAGATACTTCAGATAGAGTGTTCTGGGATGATGGTACTACTAACCCAGCAAATTAAAAAAAATGATTATGAAAAATATATTTAAAACTTTATCAATTTTAGCACTTGTCTTGACCTTTAGCTCATGTCAAGATAGCCAGAATACAGTTGATGATGTACTCAATTACGAAACTGGAGCTATATTAAGAACAATAAGTGTCGACAATGCCGTACTCAATTCAAGTGACCCTGACTCGCCTTTTACAGTGCAAGTAGAAGCACAAGACGAACAAGATGGTGATTTATTTGCTGCAGTTCAGGTATATGTCCAAATGAGGGATCTAACTCCTGACAATGGTATTACGCCAGCTGTCAACACTTTTGTAAAATCAATTCCAGCTTCAGAATTCTCTCCTGGTCCTGTGGGACTTCCGAGAGGAACAGTTTCAGCCACTTTTGGTGAAATGACTGCAGCAATGGGTTTGAGTTCAGCGGAATACTTTCCTGGAGATGTTTACATTGTTGAATTGAGGATTGAATTAACGGATGGTCGCGTATATGGTGTTGATAGTGCTGGTTCTTCAGTAACTGGTGGTTACTTCTCTTCTCCATTTGCATATAATGCATTACTAACGTGTACTCCAGAACCTGGAGATTATGTTGTTGAAATGCATGATTCTTATGGTGATGGTTGGCAGACAGATGATGGAAATGGCGGAAGTGGTATCACTGTAGATATCACGTTGGCAGATGGATCAACTACACAAGTTGAAGTTGGTATGTGTTCACCTTATGGTGGAGCAGCTGGTACATTCAATGATAATAATGCAGATCCTCCAACGGGTTGTACATTGATTGATTGTACTCCTACAAATGCTTGCTGGACAGATGCTACTGCTACAGTTACAATACCAGTTGGTGCTTCAGGAGCAAATTGGACATTCCCTGGCGATCAATATGGAGAGATCTCATTTGAGGTTTATGCTCCAGATGGAAGCTTGCTTTTTGCATCAGGAGGTCCAGGCGATCAAGGACCAGGTCTATTACCTGTAACTTTCTGTCTACAATAATCGATTAACATTTATTTAGATATAAAAAAGCTGCCTTTCAAGGCAGCTTTTTTTATTTTTGATATTCATTAATCTACCAATGAAATTCAGAATCATATTAATTCTTTCAGTCTTCATTCTTCTTGCTTGTAATAAAGAAAGTAAGGAGGAAGTGAAAACCACTATTTCTAAAGCCAACGAAACTTCTGGATCTATCAAATCAGCATTCCTTAAAAGGATTCCTTCTTCAGAAAGTAATTTGATCTTTAGTAATGATATTACAGACAATGTAGCAACGAAAGAAAATTTATTTGACTACGATTACTTTTTCAATGGCTCTGGCGTTGGGGTTGGTGATATCAACAACGATGGGTTAAAGGATATTTTCTTTGCTGGAAATCAAGTGCCAAATAAATTGTTCTTGAACAAGGGTAATTTGACTTTCGAAGACATTTCAGAATCTGCTAATATCAATGTCAAAAAGCATTGGTCCAGTGGCGTATCTTTCGTCGACATTAACAACGACGGTTGGCTGGACATCTACGTTTCACAAGGAGGACCGCGATCCATTGAAGAACGAAAGAATATCCTCTTAATTAACCAGAAAGACAATACATTCAAGGAAGAAGCAAGCACCTATGGCCTAGACGACCATGGTATTAGCACGCAATCGGCTTTTTTTGACTATGACAAGGATGGCGACCTTGATTGCATAGTAATGAACGAGAATGATTATTACGGTACGGATCCATCCACATTTTATAGTATTCTTAAAGATGAGGAAAAATTGATGGAGAATTGCAGTCATCTTTATCGAAACGATAATGGTAAATTCATCAATATTACCAAGCAAGCAGGATTATTAAAACCGACTTTTGGCCTTGGTCTTTGTGTCAGCGACATTAATAATGACGATTGGCTTGACATCTATATTGCCAATGATTATTATGTTCCAGATGCAAAGTATATCAATAATAAGAATGGCACCTTCACAGATGCCATAAAGGAAAACACCAATCAAGTCTCTTTTTATGGTATGGGTGTAGACATTGAAGACCTTAACAACGATGCCCTCCAGGATATCTTCGTTCTAGATATGGCATCAAGTGACCATGTAAGATCAAAGACATTAATGGCTTCAATGAATGTTGCTAATTTCAATCTCTTGACAGATGACCTTGACCTTCAGCACCAATATATGTTCAATTCACTTCAATTGAATGTGGGAAATGATAAATTCCATAACATTTCACAGCTCACAAAAATGTCGAAAACCGACTGGAGTTGGGCTGGATTAATGATGGATATTGACAATAACGAAACTAAGGATGTCTTTGTAACAAATGGCTATAGAAAATATGCTTTGGACAATGACATACGGATGAAGATCCTTAATGCCAAACGACAATACAGAGGTAATGTTCCTTTGGATATTAAAAAGGAAATCTATGGCAGCCTACCTTCAGAAAAACTCCCTAACAAATTATTCTTTAATCATGGAGACCTAAAATTCGAAGACTTAGGAAATGATGCTGGCATTACAGACCCCTCCTTCTCCAATGGTGCGGCTTATGCCGATCTTGACAACGACGGCGATCTGGACCTTGTGATCAATAATATTGACGAGGAGGCATTTCTCTATAAAAACCTAACTGTAGAGAACAATTACGGAAATTTCATAAAAGTAAAATGTGAAGGCAATCTATCGGAATCGTTCCCAAAGATAACCTTGAAATATAATGGGAAAAAACAGTTTCGTGAAGCCAAGAAAGTTCGTGGTTATCTTTCGTCATTAGATGAAACAGCTCATTTCGGTCTGTCTGAAATCAAGACCATAGATACGATTTCGGTTAGGTGGTTATCTGGAAAGACTGAAGAGCGCTATAATGTCGAGGTAAATCAAGAGATAACTTTTAGAGAGAAGGACGCTGGAAGAAAAGTGAATAACGAATTGAATAACCAAGACCTTGCTTTTAAAGTTGAAGGTGGGACAATACAGTTTGTTCATCAAGAGAATGAATACAACGATTTTGAAAAAGAAGTACTCCTGCCATACAAACAGTCCTCCTTTGGGCCACATATTACAAAAGGAGATGTCAATGGAGATGGAAAGACCGATCTTTATATTGGTGGTGCTTCTGGCCAACCAGGAGAACTATTCGTTCAAACAGCTTCTGGATTCATGAAACAAGGAAATCCTGTTTTTTTCGATGATGCCGCCCATGAAGATATGGAGGCACTTTTCTTTGATGCTGACAATGATAGCGACCAAGATCTTTATGTAGTCAGTGGTGGAAATGAGTTCAAGGAATTCTCACCGATCCTCAAGGATCGATTGTACCTGAATGATGGTAATGGTAACTTCTCGAAATCCAACCAAAGCCTTTATAATTCCAGCGGAAGGTCGGTTACTAAAATTGATTATGATAATGATGGAGACCAGGATCTAATTATTGGAAATAGAATTATTCCACGGAAATATCCTGTACATTCTGAATCAATTATCTATCAAAACAATAATGGAAAATTCAAGAATGTTGCTTCACTTATTGCCCCTGAACTGCGGGATTTTGGAATGGTCAATAAAGTCATTACAACGGATTTCAATAATGATGGATGGGAAGATTTCATCGCTGTTGGAGAATGGACCCATATAGGCATGTTCCAGAACGACAATGGCACCTTCAAGGATGTTTCGAAAGATTATGGCCTTGACAACGAAAAAGGATGGTGGTTCTCGATTATTGAATCCGACCTTAATAAAGATGGACATAAGGATTATGTGCTAGGTAATGTTGGCAATAACATAAAGTTCAAGGTAAGTAAAGAAAAACCACTAAGGGTCTATGGTGAAGACTTTGATGATAACGGGACTCATGACATCGTCTTGAGTAGCATTTATAAAGGCATGTTCGTTCCTGTTCGCGGCAAAGAATGCTCAACACAACAAATGCCATTTATTTCCGAGAAATTCCCAACATATAATGAATTTGCGAATTCCACCCTAGAGGACATTTATGGTACCAAGATCCACACGGCCTATCAGAGAGAGGCCAATCAATTCAAGTCCGTGGTGCTTTTGAATAATGGCAATGGATCATTCATAAAAATAGAATTGCCAAATATTGTACAGACCATGCCTATATTGAACATGGACACATTGGATTACAATGATGATGGTTTTGAGGATATTGTCTTGGCAGGTAATATATTCGATACAGAAGTGGAGACTCCAAGGCTGGACAACCCATTTGCCTTGATACTTCAATCCAATCAGAAAGACGGCTATGATGTTATTCTTCCTAAAGAGTCCGGACTTTACACCAAAGGTGATGTGAAATCTGTTGCCACGATCAAGAAAGGCAATGACACCTATTTGATATTTGGTGAAAATAATGGTCCCGCAGAAGCTTTCAAGTTGAATTAACAAGCAGTTTCCTTTTCCCAATAATATCCTTCGTATTACTTGAGATTTTAATAATTTATCTTTCTTACATTTGTCCGAATGGAAAAAAGCACACAAATATTTGGAATAAGGGCCGTTATTGAAGCAATTAACTCTGGAAAGACCATAGACAAGGTTTTTATTCAAAAAGGGCTTAGAGGCGAGTTATTCCAGGAGTTGGATGCCTTGTTAAGACAGAATTCAATTAATTCATCATTCGTGCCTGTTGAAAAATTGAATAGACTCACCAAAATGAACCACCAAGGAGTGGTTGCAAATATCTCTCCTATTGAGTTTCATGACCTTGACGAATTGGTAATATCTACAATGGAATCTGGACAATCTGCCCTTTTCTTGTTACTGGACCAAATTAATGATGTCCGCAACTTTGGCGCCATCCTTCGAACTGCAGAATGCACAGGTGTACATGGCGTAATCATCCAGAAAAAAGGTGCAGCTCCAATAAATGGAGATACGATCAAAACTAGCGCAGGAGCGGTATTTAACATCCCTATCTGTAAAGTTGATCACATAAAAGATGCAATGTTCCATCTTCAAGCTTCAGGAATAAAGGTCATTGCTGCCACTGAAAAAACTGATGACTTGCTTTATGATGTTTCCTTTAAAGAGCCTTGTGCGATCATTATGGGATCCGAAGGTCAAGGAATCACCCCTTCCATTCTAAAATTATGTGATGCGAAAGCTAAACTCCCGATTAAAGGCAACATTGCATCCCTGAATGTTTCTGTAGCTTGTGGTGCCTTTTTATATGAAGTTGTAAGGCAGCGACTTTAGTCATTTTTAGATTTAAAGTGGTACTTGATCCTTTGTTCTTCATCTGCATTTTCGGTATCAAGATCTTCAATGAAGTTTCCGTCTTCATCAAAATGCTTCATGAATTCATCGTCTTCTTCATTGTAATGCTCTTCTTCCCATATGAACTTTTTTGGCTTGGCAATCTCTTTCCTGAAAATAATCGCAAACAGTAGGCCTGTGAGCATACCACTTAGGTGTCCTTCCCATGAAATTCCCTCTTGAATTGGTAATGTTCCCCATACCATACTGCCATAAAGGAAAACGACTATAAGTGATAAGGCAATCAGCCTATAGTGCTTTGCAAAAATGCCCTTGAAAAAAGTGAAACTAACCAAAACATAAATAAAACCACTTACACCAATATGGTTAGCAGGCCTGCCAATGACCCAGGTAAGCAGTCCAGATAGCAAGATTCCGAAGATCACCACCTTCCATGCAATCTTTCGGTAGAAATAAAACAAGGCCGTAGAGAGCACAAACAAAGGAATGGTATTATTATACAAGTGATCTATACCACTATGAATAAATGGACTGAATACAATTCCGCGTAAGCCAAGAAGTTTTCCTGGGTTTATACCAAATGAGTTGAACGATAGCCCGAACCTGATCTCGAACCAGAAAACAATCCAGATCAAAAGAACAAAAACTATAGGATAGGCTATAACTCCAGTTGAAAACTTGAAATGCCCTTGCTCGCTCATACACTAAATTTAGATATTACCTATCAAAAAGTCACCCAATTCCGGTTTTAATGAAATATTGTCACTCCTTTTGTACATTTATGTTATGAACGAACCCTTAGCAGAGCGATTGCGTCCCAAGACACTGGGAGAGTATATAGGTCAGGAGCATCTTGTTGGTAAATCTGGCTCCTTGACCAAGCATATCGAGCAGGGTATTATTCCGTCTATGATCTTTTGGGGTCCACCTGGTATAGGAAAGACCACTCTTGCTTTTATAATTGCCGAAGAGTCGGGTCGACCATTCTATACCTTGAGCGCTATAAATTCTGGGGTAAAGGACGTTCGCGATATTATTGATAAAGCCAAGCAAAGTGGTGGGTTATTCACTACCAAGAACCCTATCCTGTTCATTGACGAAATCCATCGGTTCAGCAAGTCACAACAGGATTCATTATTACAAGCGGTAGAAAAAGGATGGGTGACTTTGATTGGCGCAACAACTGAGAACCCAAGTTTTGAGGTCATCCCTGCCCTATTATCACGCTGTCAGGTCTATATCTTGAATTCCTTTGATAAGAATGACCTTGAGACCCTTCTAAAAAGAGCAATAACAGAGGATGAACAGATATCGAAGAAGACCATTAAACTCAAGGAAACAGATGCCTTATTGCGTTTGTCTGGGGG
>JABDMQ010000261.1 GCA_013001365.1 Flavobacteriaceae bacterium | reverse complement strand
GCCTTGTCCCATTCTTTTTGATGGCCGTAGGCATCACCCAAAAGCTCAATGGCTTCAATATCAGACGGATTTGATACCACATGATGTTTGATGATATTTTCAGCCTTCTTGAATTCCTTGTTCTTGAATAAAAGATTGGCTTCTATGGTCAAGGATTGACCGAAGCAGAAAGCAGGAAGTAATATGATGAATAAAAATTGCCTCATTATCTA
Source organism: Flavobacteriaceae bacterium (assembly GCA_013001365.1). Taxonomy (GTDB): domain Bacteria; phylum Bacteroidota; class Bacteroidia; order Flavobacteriales; family Flavobacteriaceae; genus JABABD01. The sequence continues at coordinate 3,260 of JABDMQ010000261.1, read as the reverse complement.
TTTACGTCTCAAATGCAAAAATAAGCTTTCTTATTTGCCTTCAAAATAATTACCTTCACTCAACCAACGACTTATGTTCCTCATTTAGTATTTTTTGGAATGCCTTTTGAAGGTATCTTTTTAGTAAATGATCGATTTATGAAAAACACATTCACGGCACTAATGATTATACTCTTTGCATCACTCTCTCAGGCACAGGATCAAGATTTCTCTTCTGATTGGAAGAAGGTAGAAGCTTTTGAAAAAGAAGGCTTACCAAAATCGGCCTTGAAAGTGGTTGAAGAAATTGAAGCAAACGCCAAGAAATATGATGTTCCTGCCCTAAAAATCAAAGTGCTCCTATTCAAGAGCAAATATGCATTGACCCTTGAAGAAGATGCCCAGCTCAAGATCATCGATGACTTCAGGTCTGAGATCAAGAAGAATGAATTCCCAACAAAGAACATGCTTGAGAGCGTTCTCGCTAACCTGTTCTGGCAATATTTTCAGCAGAACAGATGGCAATTCTATAACAGGACCAAGACTGAGAGCAAAGTAGACCCTAATGATTTCCGAACTTGGGACCTACAGACCTTGTTCGATGAGATTCATCTGCATTACCAGGTATCACTTGAAAATGGCTTATTGGCACAACGAACTGAGCTGGGTCTGTTCGATGATATCCTACATACTCAAGAGGACTCCAAGATCTTCAGGCCTACCCTATTCGATTTCCTTAATCATAACGCCTTGGCATTTTATAAGACACCAGAAAATCAAATCACAAAACCAGCTTATAAATTCGAGATAAGTGATGAAAAATTGTTGAGTGATGCTATGGTCTTCTCTACGATAACAATAGAATCCAAGGACAGCAGCTCATTGCAATTAAATGCGTTAAAGATCTTTCAAGACCTTACTCAATTCCACATTAGGGATGGCTCTCCTAAAGCATTGGCTGATATAAATATAGAACGTCTGCTCTTTGTAAAACAAAATGCCACATTTACGAACAAGGACAAACTTTTATTGGAGGCTTTAAAAGTAGAACGTGAGTTACATGGCAACAATGATATTTCTGCTCTATACGACTTCGAAATCGCCAACATTCTGCATCAACAAGGACAAACCTATAATTACAAAACCAATGTGGAGCCTCGATGGAAACTCAAGGAAGCCATTGATATTTGTAACCGAGTGATCTCTTTTTTCCCAGAAAGCATAGGTGCACAGAAGTGCAAAGTGCTTAAAAATACCATTGAGACCAAGACATTGTCGATAAGGAATGAGGATAACGTTCCTATCAATCAAGTCGCCAAGGTATTGGTCAACTACAAGAACTTCGATCAGCTGCATTTCAAGGTTTTCCCATTGACGCAAAATCAATTGGAGCGATTTCAAAAAATCTATCGCAAGGAAGAACAGATCAAATTCATCAATAATCTAGATGCTACTAAAGAATGGTCGTCCATTTTAAAGAATGAACATGATTATCAGGCTCATTCAACAGAAATTGTAATTCCAGCTTTATCAAATGGCCATTACCTGATCTTTGCTACCCTGAAAAAGAACGACCAGAACACCTTTGCCTTCGGAGCCATACAAGTGACAAATTTCGCCTTGGTAGAGCGTAAAGAGAATGGACAACAAACCTATCAAGTCATAAATAGAAATGATGGTCGTCCTATTCCTGGAGCTTCCGTTAATTTCAAGAACAAGCGCCAACGTCATGGTAATGATAAGAACTTGAACAAGACCTTGACCACGGATGAGAAAGGTCAAGTTGTTTTAAAAGGATCCTCCAATTACAGCAACATAGAGGTCACCATTTCTAAAAATGGTGAAAAAGCAGTTTTCGGTAATTATTATTTTAACAATAGGTATCGAGATTCAGAGGTGCAAACTCGGTATCATGCTTTCTTGTTTACGGATAGAAGTATTTATCGACCAGGCCAAACCGTTTATTTTAAAGGCATTGGAATTTCGCAGACCGGAAGCGATTCTAGTTTATTGGTCGATCAGGAGGTTACTGTGACCTTAAAGGACGTTAATTATCAAGAAATCAAGACAGCGAAATTCAAGACGAACGACTATGGCTCTATTCATGGCGAATTCATCTTGCCAAATGGCGGTCTAACTGGCAACTTCACATTAGAGGTCAGAGCAAAGGACATCGGACTATATTCAAGCACTTCTTTTTCATGTGAAGAGTACAAGCGACCTAAATTCGAAACCAAGTTCGAGCCTGTCACTGAAACCTATAAAATTAACGATGCTATAGTCGTCAAGGGCCTTGCAACTGCTTATGCAGGAAGCAACATTACTGATGCCAAGGTAGTTTATCGCGTACACCGAAATGTGCAGTATCCAAGATGGTTTTATTGGTACCGACCATGGTTTAGTAGCGAGCCACAAGAAATTGCTCATGGTGAAACAGTTACCAACGACAAAGGGGAATACGAGATCCTGTTCAAGGCCATGCCCGACCAAAGTGTCTCCAAGGACGAATTACCCATTTTTCATTATGAGATAACCGCAGATGTAACAGACATTAATGGTGAAACACGAAGTGCGAAAACTAAAGTAAATGTTGGCTATCATGCTTTAACGGCCAATGTTGGCGTTCCCGAGAAACTTGATAAATCAGAAAAAGACCATAAATTAACGATAACAACGAAGAACCTCAACGGAGAATTCGTTCCGGCCAAAGGACAGATCAAGATCTACAAACTGATTGCTCCTGACCATGTATTACGACCTCGGCCATGGGCTGCACCTGATTTTCCGAGTCTTTCAGAAAGTGAATTCAAGAAACTGTTCCCTTACGAAGCCTATAAAGATGAACATAATAGCAGTACATTGCAGAAAGGGAAACTCGTTTATGAGAAAGCCTTTGATACCGATAAGAGCAAGGAAGTGGCACTTGGTAACATGAAGCGATGGGATTCTGGGCAATATGTAATCGAGTTGGAGTCAGAAGACAAGTTCGGTCAAGAAGTGAAGGATGTTGCAAGGACGACTTTGTTCAGTGATGATGACAAGACCCTTGCAGATTCGGAGTTGTTCGGAATAACGACTGATAAATCAGAATACAACTCTGGCGATAAGGTCCTAGTTACTTTGGCATCGGCTGCAGCTGAACTCTTTGTGACGATCGATATCGAGAAGGACGCCAAAATAATAAATAGCTATGTTGTGCAGCTTAACAATAACAAAAAGACCATCACGATTTCTGTAACCAAGGATGATATTGGAGGGTTTGCAATACATACTAGCATTTC
>JABDMQ010000216.1 GCA_013001365.1 Flavobacteriaceae bacterium | reverse complement strand
TTTCTAATCTATTCAATAATTCCAGCACAACTCACTCTTGCCCCAGCTGCACCAGAAGGTTGCGAAACAAAATCATCTACGCCTTGATGGACTACTACGGCTTTTCCTGTGATATCCTTATTTGGGTCGCCACAACCTATACACCACTCATCTGTTGAGAAGTTAACCGTCGCCAAGCCACTTTCGTTAGCCGTGAAATTACCAATATCACCTTTATGATATCCTTTGGCTTCGCCCCACTTGCCGTGATCGGCAAAGGTTGGATTCCAATGACCACCAGAAGATGTCGCATCAGGGGCAGAACAATCTGCTTTTTCATGTAAATGAATGGCGTGTTCTCCAGGCGTCAGGCCCTCTAGAACGGCAACCATCTTAACTTTTCCGTTTTCTTCAGTGAATACCACACTACCTGTAACCTTGCTATCACTTTTTGAGGTTAATGCGGCCTTTATTTTTTTAACCTCCACATTTTCTACTACAGTTTCAGCTTCTTTTTCAGCTTCTTTCTTTTCTTTTTTGCAACCTACTGCTACTACTAGCAATATGGCCATTATGATTGTTGATGCTTTTCTCATTTTAAAGTGATAAGGTTTAATTTAAATGTTTACGACAAGTTAAGGAGATAAAAAGCGAATTGCAAATTAAGGATTACTCTACTTTAGTAGTTCTTTATTATCTCGAATTCCTCTTTTAATATTATCTGTAAGAATCAATGATTTATCAATTTTGGTTTGTGAGTTCTTATAACGTGAAATCATGTAAATTATACTTCGCTGCTTACCAGGAGTAAATGATTCGAAGATCTCGAAAGCTTCACTGTCAGTATCCAGAACCGCTTGTAATTCGTCTGGCATGTCTACACCATATTTCGATGTATCCTCAAAGAATTGAAGGTTGAAATAATCACTTGGGAAAATGCCCAATGCTTTCTGATTCTGTTTTCCAAATGTGATTCTGTAATTTCCGGATCTGTCTTTTTGAATCTTGGAATGAATTATAATTTTCTTGTCCTTAAACGATGCTTCAACCTTTACCCGATTGTCCTTAGATTCCAAAAAAGGCTCAGCATGTCCAGCAGGAATAATGATGGAATGCCCTTGATCTATGGTTACTTCGAAAATTTCACTTTTCATGTCGAATTGAAGTTTTGATGATCTATCAGATCAAGGAAACCTGCAAGGACGATAATTGATTACCCATCAAACTAATCAATACTAAATGTCTTTATTTCCTTGAATGGTGACACATCCAATTCCTTGATGCTATTTTCATATGATTTCCAATCTTCATTGAAGAATGCATTGGTCTTGCTCAAAGCATCCTTCAAGGCGTCTTTTGCATGCTTAACCAAGGTTTGCTCCGTTGAGGTAAGTCCTGATTTACGACTGCCGACATACCATCCAGCAGTGCCAAATCGCTGCATGACCGTTATTTCAGGATTTCTGGTTATGCCTTGACGCTTATCTACCTTTCCAAGAAAAACAGCAATGACTTCATCTATTTTCTTGATAATGTCTTTTGAGGATTTGATATTATCCTTGAATTTATCTTTGTCCAATGTCTTCAATTCTTTTTGATACTTCTCAGCGACCTTTTTGCTCTCGACTAATTGCTTTACTGCATCTGCTGCAACCTGTCTCATGTTTTCGAGGTCTTTAGAAGCATCATAAACTTCATTTATTGAAGCAACGGAAACATTGATCCTAGGATCGCTTTTCACCGTAATCATCTCCTCTGAAGTTTGGTCGCCATAATGCATCACCAATTTATAGGATCCTGGTTTTACTGAAACACCGCCAGGTTCATTGTTTCGTTTCCTTATAGCTCGTGAAGGTCTATCTACTCCAGCTTCATCCATGAACCAACGCATTTTATGCACTCCAGTTTCTTTAGGTGTTTTTCTCTTGAGAGTTCTGATCAAGCGATTACCGTCGTAGATCTTAAGTTTGATCGAATCCCATTTAACTTTGGACTCTTCTTTTTCCTCTTCATTATCTTCTTTGTCCTTGCTTTCTTCCTTGCTCATTTTTTCCTTGGTCTTATCGACCTTGACAAAATAGGAGATATGAGCGCCACGACTTTTGTTCTCACCATTGTACAAAGCATCACCTCCAAATCTACTTCCTGTGGGTTGCTGATAAGCAGCTTGGTATGCAATAGGAGGTTCGAATAATTCAAGTTTGTTATATACAATGCTTTTGTTCTTGGCCATGGCCCTCAACGGTCTGATATCATCCAGTACCCATGCAGCACGCCCGAATGTTCCTATTACAAGATCATGTTCTCTTGGTTGTATTACAAGGTCCTTTACTGACGTTGTAGGGAAGCCCTCGGTCCATTTTTTCCAAGAGTTACCAGCATCAAAGGAGACATAAAGACCATCATCCGTTCCTAAGAACAAAAGGTTTGGTTCTTCTAAATCTTCTACTATACATAAGGTATAACTCTGAACATCGTTGCCATCGACAATTCGCTGCCAGGTCTTGCCGTAGTCTTTGGTTCTATATGCATAAGGCGTGTAATCGAAACGTCTATAGTTATTGGCAATAAGAAGGGCTTCACCTTTGTTCTTGTTACTAGCCTTGATTTGAGTGATCCAACTTCCAACTGGGAGTCCTCGAAGGCCCTTTGAAACATCTGTCCATGACCCACCACCATTTTGGGTATAATGCACTCGTCCATCATCTGTAGCCGCCCAAAGCATGTCTTTTTCCAACGGAGATGGCTCAATGACCAATATAGTACAATGGTTTTCTGCACCAGTGGCATCCATGGTCAATCCACCACTTTCACCTTGCTTCTGCTTCTCAGGATCATTGGTTGTTAAATCTGGAGAAATGACTTTCCAGGTCAATCCTTTATCGGTTGATTTATGAATGAACTGGCTGCCAAAGTAAACCGTACTATTGTCAAAAGGGTCGATATTGATTGCAGAATTCCAATTGAATCTTAGCAACACATCAGGGTCAGGATGTGTTGGTTTTACACCGAAGTTATTTCCTGTTTGCCAATCGTAATAACTTACAAAGCCTTGCTGGCTCATGGTCCATCCATGACGAGGGTTGTCCTTATCAGGTACGACATCAAAACCATCTCCAAAACTTATTTCCTGCCAATAACTGTTCCTTATTCCTTGAGCGCGCCAAACATAGGCTGGTCCTCGCCAACTACCATTATCTTGCATGCCACCATAAACGTTATACGGATACTCATTATCTACATTTATATGATAGAATTGCGCTACTGGTAAATTGCCAATGAAACGCCACGTCTTACCACCATCTTTGGTGATGTTCATACCTCCGTCATTGCCATCGATCATGAAGCTTCCATCCTCAGGATGGATCCACCACGCATGATGATCTGGGTGTATACCATTATCCACGCCATAAGCTGGCATTAATTGGGTGAAGTTCTTTCCGCCATCCTCTGATACATTCACATAAGTAAAAACAGAGAACACACGATTTTCGTTTTGGGGGTCCACATAAATCTCGGAATAATAGAACGGGCGATTACCTATATCGTTCTTGTCATTGATTTTCTTCCATTTAAACCCACCATCTTCACTTTTGTAAAGGGCATTTTTCTTGGCTTCTACAAGGGCATAGACGATATTGGGCTTATTCCTTGCGATGGCAACACCTATTCGTCCCAAGTCGCCTTTAGGGAATCCGTCTTCATCGGTTATTTTCTTCCAAGTATTGCCTCCATCATGTGTAATATGAAGCCCGGAACCAGTTCCACCTGATTTAAAGAACCATGGGTCACGTTTATGTTCCCACATGGCCGCAATGAGTTTATTAGGGTTGGTTGGGTCCATGATGAAATCGGCTGCGCCAGTTTTATTATTGGCAAATAGAATTTGTTTCCATGACTTGCCGCCGTCGGTTGTCTTATACACACCTCTTTCTGGGTGTTCTCCCCATGGAGACCCAATAGCACCGACATAAACGATATCTGGATTTGTAGGGTCCACAATTACACGATGAATATGTCTTGTCTTTTCCAACCCCATGGATTTCCATGTCTTTCCAGCATCAAGAGACTTATAGATTCCAAAGCCACCGTTCAAGCTATTCCTAGGATTACCTTCTCCAGTGCCCACCCAAATAACACTTGGATTGGATTGTTGTATGGCAACAGATCCAATCGAGGCGGTCAATTCGTTATCGAAAATAGGGTCCCATTTAATGCCTCCGGATGTCGATTTCCATAGCCCACCTGAAGCAGTTCCCACATACATGATATCTGGATTAGTCTGAACAACATCAATGGCCGTGACACGACCTGACATACCGCCTGGCCCAATGTTTCTTGGTGCCATGTTCTTTAATAGATCCATTGAAATGTCTTGGGCAAGTAGTGAGAATGACGCACAAAGCATCACTAGGAAGAATGATTTTTTCATTAGTTGATTTTTCTGAATGAGTGATTAGTGGAACTAAAGGTAAACAAATCTTGAATTAGATTTCTTAAAGGGGTGTTAATGGCTAGGATTTCATAATCAAAAAAGTAGTAATTTTATGTGGCTATGATAAGTAACACTTCAAGAAGGGGTTTTGTCTTCAAAAAATATGAAGCCCCCGATCAATCTCCTTTTGAAAAGCTCTTTGAAATCTTCAAGGAACTCATTACGCATACTTCTGGTGATTTTGATGAAGCCATAGATTGGTTGAGAGAATTGGACAAGGAATATGAGCTTACTACTCCAGATTACACTATCGATGATTTTATCGAAGACCTCAAGTCGAAGGGATACATAAGAGAGGAACTGGATCCAAATGGTGATGGCGAAGGTGATGGTGATGGAGAAGGAGGGAGTATTTCAATTACCGCTAAATTGGAACGTGCCATAAGGCAGCAGGCATTGGATCAGATTTTTGGAAAAATAAAACGAAGTGGTTCTGGAAACCATAGAAGCAAGCATTCTGGGATTGGAGATGAGCATACAGGAGAATTCCGGAATTATCATTTTGGGGATTCCTTGGATAAGGTGTCTATGACCGAAAGTTTGAAAAATGCTCAAATAAATCATGGTTTAGGGAATTTTGACCTCACTGAAGACGATTTGGTTGTTGAGGACACGTTGCACAAATCACAGATGAGCACCGTTTTGATGATTGACATCAGCCATAGTATGATCCTTTATGGTGAAGACCGTATTACACCTGCCAAGAAAGTAGCAATGGCTTTGGCTGAATTGATCACTACACGCTACCCTAAAGACACCTTGGATATATTGGTTTTTGGTAATGATGCCTGGCCAATAGCAATTAAGGATTTGCCATATCTTAAAGTCGGTCCTTATCACACTAATACCGTTGCTGGATTGCAATTGGCCTTGGACTTGCTTCGTCGTAAGCGAAACACGAATAAGCAGATATTCATGATAACCGACGGAAAACCAAGTTGTGTTAGAATGCCAGATGGCGAATACTATAAGAACAGCAATGGCTTGGATCCTTTTATAGTGAATAAATGTTATGCAATGGCTCAACAAGCTAGAAGATTACACATACCAATTACCACTTTCATGATCGCTCAAGACAATTACCTAATGCGTTTTGTTCGTGAGTTTACTCAGGCCAATCAAGGCAAGGCCTTTTATACAGGATTGAAAGGTTTAGGAGAAATGATCTTCGAAGATTACGAAACAAATAGAAAGAAAAGAATTAAAGGTTGATATGAAAGTAAATACAATAAAAACATTTGGTGACCTGAAAAGAGCAGGATACCAGACAAGGTCTATCAAGGATGAATTACGAGAGAATTTGATTGATAAGATCAAAAACAAGGAGACAACGTTCGATGGCGTCCATGGTTATGAAAATACCGTTATTCCGGAACTTGAGCGAGCCATATTATCCCGGCACAATATAAACTTGTTAGGGTTACGAGGGCAAGCCAAAACAAGGCTTGCACGATTAATGCTGAATCTTCTGGATGAATACATCCCAGTGGTTGAAGGCTCCGAGATCAATGATGATCCATTCAATCCGATTTCGCGTTATGCGGTCGAGCTGATAAATGAAAAAGGAGATGATACATCCATATCATGGTTACATAGGAGTGAACGATTTGCAGAGAAATTAGCCACTCCAGATGTTACTGTCGCTGATATCATCGGAGACGTCGACCCCATTAAAGCAGCGAATTTGAAGCTAAGTTACGCAGATGATAGAGTGATTCATTACGGAATGATCCCGAGAGCTAATAGATGCATTTTCGTAATCAATGAATTGCCAGACCTACAGGCAAGGATTCAAGTGGCATTGTTCAATATCCTTCAAGAAGGGGATATACAGATTCGTGGATTCAAGCTGAGGTTGCCACTGGATATGCAATTTATATTTACCGCCAACCCTGAGGATTATACCAATCGAGGTAGTATAGTCACACCTCTCAAGGATAGAATAGGGTCGCAGATATTAACGCACTATCCAACTGATATCGAGACGGCAAAAGTCATAACTGAACAAGAGGCGCTATTGGACGAACGACAGAAAGACCAGATCTATATCCCAGAAATTGCCAAAGACCTATTAGAACAGATTGTCTTTGAAGCTCGTGAAAGTGATTTTATTGATGAGAAAAGCGGTGTGAGTGCGCGATTGAGTATAACGGCCTATGAGAACCTCTTAAGTACTGCAGAGCGCAGGGCCTTATTGAATGGAGACAAGAATACCGCCGTGAGGCTAAGTGATTTCTTGGGAATAATTCCTGCAATAACAGGCAAAGTTGAATTAGTATATGAAGGTGAGCAGGAAGGCGCTGCTCAAGTAGCTTATAATCTTATTGGTGATGCTGTTAAGAATTTGTTTGATGAGTATTTCCCGAAAATCGAAAAGCTTAAAAAACAAGATGAGGAAACCCCTTATGATGATATTGTTTCTTGGTTTTTCAATCAAACGGAAGGGTTTGAGCTAATGGACGATTTAAGAGACAAGGAGTATTGCAGCATGCTTGATGCTATTTCTCCTTTGGATGACCTTTTGGGAGAATATCAGCCAAAACTTGAAAAACAAGATTCTTATTTTGTAAAGGAGTTTGTGCTTTGGGCCTTGGCCGAATACAAACAACTGAGCAAGTATCGTTTTACAGAAGGCATTCAATTCAAGGACCCTTACGGCAGTTTCATAAGTGGTTTGTAATTACTTTTTAACACCTGTCCATGGCGCAGTGAAGTTCCTATTAGGGCAGTATGAAATACCATGGACCTTACCTTCTTCAACATATCCGGAATGATAATAATCACTGGATGTATCTGAGGTTGAGAACGCAAAATAGATACGGTTCCAATTAAAATTAACTAGCCCGTTACTAATTGTGCTGCCGTAAAATGTGCCTTCAAGAACATTATCACTGATTTTGGTTACTGCAAATTCTTGATAGTAGCCTTCAGCGTCTGGAGTTGGTCTTAAATCGATTTTCCATGTACCAAGGATTTGATTTGATTTGCTGCTAACCGCATTGCTTTCTTGCGCAATTAATGATGCGGTGAACATTATTAGTGACAGTGTTAAAATGAGTTTGTTTTTCATAACAAGTATTTAGTATTATTTATTTTAATAAGTGTCACGACTTTTAATATTTGCCTCGCACAATCTAATGATCTCTTTAATTCGTTTCTGACGGGTTTCTTCGCGTTTAGCGGAATTCAGCCAAGAAAGATAACTCTTCCTATAGCCTCTTGAGAAATTTTGGTAGTGATCAAAAGCTAATTCATTGGCATCAAAGGCTTCTTGAAGATCAACCGGAATTACGCCATTTTCTACATCATCCATATAAGTCCACATACCATTATATTTGGCAATTTCAATCATTTTGAACCCCGATTCCTGCATTAAGTTTGCTGTAATAAGTTCCTCAACGTGTTTCTTATTTAAGGCGCTCCAAGCACTTTTGATATTTCTTGGGCAAAAGTACTGTCTTCGTTTTCCATTGCCTAAACTCTTGACCGTACTATCGATCCAGCCAAAACATAACGCTACTTTAACTGCTTCTTCCCAGCGCATAGTAGGTTTACCAGTTTCTAATTTATAGAAAACAAGATAAACACCATCATATCTGTCATGATTGTTTTTCAGCCAGTCATACCAATCGACATCCCTCTCAAAGTATAATTCAGGCTTATCCATTATACAGTAGTTTCACAATATTGGCGATTGGTCCAAGGTCTTCTTCCGTTGCTGCGGTTGATTCAAGTATACTGGTTCCAACAATCTTGAATTTGGATTTTAAATGCCTTATGCATGCTTCCGTCTCTGAAATGGTCAATCCATTAGCGATTTTGAAATAAGACTTGTCAAAACTGCCAGGATCAAGGCAATCCACATCAAAGTGAATATAAAGGTATTTAACCCGATTCTTTTTTAATCTATCTGTTAGATGAGCCACATTCATTGTCAGCGGTGCATAAATACCTTCCTTAACAATCTTTTCCTGCTCAGCAGAATCGATGTCCCTTAATCCTAAATAATGAATCTGATTGGGCTTAAGTTCTGAGAACATGAGATTTCTCAGTGTGGAGTTGCCCTCGCCCAAAAGAGTCCTTAAAGGCATACCATGAAAATTGCTGCTTGATGAATCTTTTGGTAGGTTAATATCTGCATGCGCATCAAACCAGATGACTCCTAAATTATTGTAAATGCTTGAAAGGTAAGATACAGGGATGATCTCCAAACCACAATCACCGCCAATGGTGTGCAATTTCTTGGGTTTATGTTGGAGCAAGATTTGCCTGAAAGATGATAGTTGCTCGACCAAGGCCTCATGAGCATTTATATAATGTTTTTTTTCTAGTTTTTTCTTTGATAAGGGAATCGAGAGAATTTCTGGATCATTCAAGAAAGCCTTAATGGTCTTTGCTCCGATCTTTATGTCTTTACCGGTTCCAGAACCTTGCCATTGTGGAAAGAATATTTTCATGCATTAATCCCTAAAAGTCGCGTTTGGGAATACCACTGGGCTCTCGAAACCATCCTTACCTACTGAGGCCACTCCGAAGAAGAAATTATCTATGACAATACCTTCTAGGGTATGTTCTGAAACGTCTCCCACATGGCGACTATGGTCCCAGGTTGGAGATGTTGTATCTCGCCAATATATTTTGTACCCTGATGCACCCTCGACCTTGTCCCATCTGAATTTTGCTGAAGGCTGCACAATACCGCCAATCTTGACATTTTTTGGTGCTGGTGGTCCAGAAGCGATACTCGCCAAGTTAATGGCATTGACTGCAGTCAATTTTTTAGCATAGTCAAAATTAACATGCTCAAACGTATCGCCATATTCAATGGCGTTCTCCGTTCTTATGTCTTGATGTTGTTGTGTATAGTTTTCATGGGCCTCCATTATTCTTACACCCGCAAATCCTGCATCGTTAAATGGCCTATGATGCCCGCCACGGCCAAAACGGTCTAGACGGTAAATCATCATCGGATTCATTTCCGGCATATACGTTTTCGTGGTTTTATGCACATAGCGCGCAATTTGTCGTGAAATGCCATCGACTTCGCCACCGTAAAACCGACGTGCACGTCTTTGGCGTTCAGTTTCGGTTGGAGGCACAGGTTCAGAGAAGATCCTGAAGGTACGGTTATCTATTACACCATCGACACCTTTAATGTTCCCGATCATGTCGTTATTCAGTATTCCAACAATGCCCCAACCTTTATTTTTTGCGTAGGCCGCTAATCCTTGTCCTCCAAATAAACCTTGTTCTTCACCAGACAGTCCTACATAAATGATACTACTTTCGAATTTGTGTTTAGAAAGTACCCTAGCTGCTTCTATAGTTCCTGCCATACCTGAGGCATTATCGTTAGCACCTGGCGAATCTGATGTGAAATCCGTTGGACTTGACACCCTAGAATCGATATCGCCACTCATTATTATGAATCTATTCGGGAATTTGGTTCCCCGTTGAATAGCAACAACGTTAACGACCATGACATCATGAACGATACGTTGGTTTCTTCCTTTTTCTACCAAGTCTGATTGGTAGAAAACCTCAAGACAATTGCTGCAGTCATTGGAAATTTTATCGAATTCTGATTTTATCCATCTTCTTGCAGCTCCTATTCCGCGAGTGTTAGAAACCGTATCACTTAGAGTGTGCCGCGTGCCAAAGTCAGCAAGGGTTTTTATATCATTCTTTATACGCTCTGCCGAAACAGCATCGATGATATCATAGATTTTCTGACTTGTTTGTGCACTTAAGTGCAATCCTGTAATTAAAAATGCAATTATGAATATATTCTTCATTGAATGAATGTTACTTTTTTTATTAGCCCATTTTCTACTTCGTAAATAGCAACAGCATGAAAGATCTTTCCATTGGCTGTTACTTGCTCTTCATCGATCACCTTGTTGCCAATTACCATTCTTTTTTTGATAAAAGCCCTAAGGTCAGGTGTTTGGTCGAACCAAGCCTTATAGCTTTTACGCATTGTCTCTTGGCCATCAGTTTGCAACTCATTAGGGTAATTATAAAGCTTAACGTCTTTAGCATAGGTAGCCATAAAGGCATCTATATCCCTCTTATTATATGCATCAAGCTGCTTTTGCACGATGGCCTCTACTTCAGATATTTCACCTGCTTGATCTTGAGTGTTCTCTTGAGTAGTATCTTGAGAACCTCCTTCTTGATTGGTAGGTGCACCTTTAGTTGAATCAATTTCTGCAGCAATAAGTAGTTTAGAAGAAATCGAATTGGAAGCAATACGAGTGATCTTTTTAATTCCTAAGGAGCTCAGGTCAATGATTTTCTGCCATTCGCTATTTGTCCTAGGGTTCAATTGATACAAGTAATTATCCTTGCCAGTTAGGATGGACCCATTTATCAGCCAGCAGATATCCTCTACTTGGGGTAAGGTATTGGCGATAAAATTTGATTTACCAGTATACGGATCAACGGACTTTATCTGCCAGTTAGATTCCTCTTTTTTAGATATATAACTAATTAGTTGGCTATTGGGAATTTTATGGAATGACCTACCCACGTTGGTGTCATATTTCCTATTCCAATTTTCTTTGAGGTTAGAAGTATAAAGGTTCAGATCATTCTCCTCGATGACGGCAGACACAATCATATCTTCATTGAGCCAGGTGTAGTATGCAACGACAAGGTCTTTTATGAGTTCTGTGCTTTCTGCGTTCCGAAGGTTGTAAGAATATAAGCGTTGCTTACCATCCTTATCTAGTCTTACGGCGGAGACCGCTCGTTGATTTGGTATCTTCAATGGAGAATATTCACCTCCTTCCGTAAAATTGAGCCAAGTTTTGGTATTGTAATTTGCACGATAGGATGCAATATCCGTTTGGCCATTTCTATTGGAAGAGAACAAGATTTCGTTGTCATTTACGAATGATGGTTGGTTGTCATAACCATCATTGTTAGAGATGTTCTTCTCGTTTGACAATTCAAGTACTCCGTTATTCACTTTTACATCAAACAAGAATATTTCGGTATTTGCTTGAGAAAAGGTTAAATGAGAAGCAAACAACAGGAGGGAGAGTTTAAGGAATCGCATATGTTATGATGTTTCGCATAAAGATAAGAAAGAATTGCACAAAAAAACCCGACTCATTTGAATCGGGTTTCATGCTTGGTTCTAACTAATCTAGAAGCAATATTTGTTTTCTGCTTTCACTTTTTCGGCAATCTCGTTTCTCAGATCTACAATGTCGGGGTAGTTCTGGTATTTCGTAAATCGCTTGAGTCCCATAAGCATCATACGTTGTTCATCGCCTTCGGCAAACGAGATAATGCTCTCCTTGCCTTTGTCTTCAATGATGTTAATGGCATTGTACAAATATAACTTTGACATGGCTATCTGCACGGATTGAGATTCTTCTCCAAAACGTTTTGCGTTCTTCTCGGTTCTTAGAATCGCTGATTCCGCCATATAAATTTCTATAAGGATGTCGGCAGCAGCAATCAATAATTGTTGATGTTCTTCAAGGTCTTGACCGTACTTCTGAACAGCAGCTCCTGCTACCATAAGGAATACTTTCTTCAATTTTGCAACCATTGCTTTTTCTTCAGCGAACAACTCAGAATAATCTGGTGTTTCAAATGAAGGTATACCCATTAGCTCTTCTTGGACCTTCATGGCCGGACCTAAAAGATCGACATGACCGCGCATCGCTTTCTTTACAAGCATACCAACACAAAGCATACGGTTGATCTCGTTCGTTCCTTCATAAATTCTTGCTATACGAGCATCTCGCCAAGCAGCTTCCATAGGTGTTTCCTCAGAGAATCCCATTCCGCCAAAGATCTGTATACCTTCATCAGAACAATTTTGTACGTCCTCAGAAACTGCAACCTTAAGGATTGAACACTCGATTGCATACTCCTCAACACCTTTGAGTTCTGCTTCTTGATGTGTATTACCAGAAGCTTCACGAATTGCGATTCGATCCTCGATGTTCTTGGATGCCCTGTACGTGGCAGATTCTCCTGCATAGGCATCTGCAGACATTTTAGCCAGTTTCATCTTGATGGCTCCAAAATCGGCAATTGGTGTCTTGAATTGTTTACGTTCATTGGCATATTGTACCGCAGTGGTCAAGATTCGCCTTTGGGAATCCAAGCATGCCGCTGCTAATTTTATACGACCGACATTAAGTGCATTCATAGCGATCTTGAAACCGTTGCCTCTTTCAGATAGCATATTCTCTACAGGTACAACAGTGTCATTAAAGAAAACTTGTCGTGTTGAACTTGCTCTTATTCCTAGTTTATGTTCTTCTTCACCCATGGTAATGCCATTTGATGGGTCATTTTCTACGATGAATCCAGTGATGTTCTTATCGTTTTCAATACGCGCAAATACTATGAACAACTTACAGAACCCTGCATTAGAGATCCACATTTTCTGTCCGTTGATCTTGTAGCTTTTACCGTCCGCTGATAGTTCTGCTGTGGTTTTACCTGAATTTGCATCCGAGCCTGCACCTGGTTCTGTTAAGCAATAGGCTCCAAACCATTCGCCCGTTGCTAGTTTTGGCACGTATTTTTGCTTCTGCTCTTCTGTTCCGTATAAAGTTATTGGCATGGTTCCAATACCAGTATGGGCACCAAATGCCGTACTGAATGAACCTGTTCCTGAAGAAATGTAGTCACAGGTAAGAACTGTGGATACGAAGCCCATTCCTAATCCGCCATAGGCTTCAGGAACTGCGACGCCTAGAAAACCAAGTTGCCCTGCCTTTACCATACATTCTTCAGTAAAAGCATAATCCTTAGCTTCAAAGCGATCTCTATGTGCAATTATTTCTCTGTCATTGAATTCCATGACAGCTTCTTTCATCATTTTTTGCTCTTCTGAAAAATCTTCAGGAGTAAATACATCCTCACACTTGGTCTCTTTCACCAAGAATTGTCCGCCTCGTAAAATGTCTTTTTCTGTTGTTTCCATTGCTATTATATTTTGTTAAGTTCTTTTTAATTCAAAAATTCGAATATGCCACAAGCACCTTGACCTGTTCCTACGCACATTGTGACTGCTCCGTATTTGCCTTTCATATCGCGTTTTCGCATTTCATCAAATAATTGGACAGACAGTTTTGCTCCAGTACATCCCAAGGGATGACCTAAAGCAATGGCGCCTCCATTTACATTTACGATATCAGGATTCAAGCCCAATTCTCGAATGACTGCCAAGGATTGCGAAGCGAAGGCTTCATTTAATTCGATAAGTTCAAGATCAGCTTGTTTCAAACCTGCTAGGTTCAATGCTTTCGGGATTGCTTTCACTGGGCCGATTCCCATGATACGAGGCTCGACACCTGCTGCTGCGTAGTTAACCAATCTTGCGATAGGTTCAAGATTCAATTCCTTTACCATATCTTCACTCATAACCATCACAAATGCGGCACCATCACTCATTTGAGATGAGTTTCCAGCAGTTACGCTTCCACCTTGCGCAAACACAGGGCGTAATTTTGCTAACGCCTCAAGGCTAGTGCCTTTTCGAGGTCCTTCGTCTTTAGTGACAGTGTAGGACTTAATGGCTTTCTTGCCATTTTCGTCAACATAGACCTGTTCTACGTCAATCGGTACGATCTGTTCTTGAAAACGATTTTCAGCTTGAGCCTTCAAGGCCTTCATATGCGAGTTGTATGCGAACTCATCTTGGTCTTCTCTTGAAACCTTGAACTGGTTGGCAACAGCTTCTGCTGTATTTCCCATGCCCCAGTAATATTCTTCATGTCCTGCCTTAACGGTGTCATAGTTCAGTTCTGGTTTGAACCCTGTCATAGGAACAGAACTCATACTTTCGGATCCGCCTGCGATTATGCAATCTGCCATTCCGGCCTGGATCTTTGCAGTTGCAATTCCGATGGTCTCAATTCCCGAGGAACAAAACCTATTTACAGTTACACCTGGAACATCAACGCTCTTCAATCCGATGAGAGATATGAATCTTGCCATGTTCAATCCTTGTGCACCTTCCGGCATGGCATTGCCAACAATTACATCGTCTATTCTAGAGACATCAAGGTTTGGCAATTCCTTCATCATGTACTGAATGGTTTCTGCACCCAACTCATCAGCTCTTTTGAATCGGAATGAGCCTCTCGGGGCCTTACCAACCGCAGTTCTATATGCTTTGACTATATATGCTTGTTTCATTTCTTAGTTTCTTAAAGGTTTACCTTTGGTTAACATGTGTTGAATACGTTCAAGTGTTTTACGCTCCGTGCATAAACTCAAGAAGGCTTCGCGTTCTAGGTCTAGCAGATATTGTTCGCTAACACGTGTAGGTTCTGATAAGTCGCCTCCTGCCATGACATAAGCGAGCTTATTGGCTATTTTATGGTCATGTTCACTGATGTAGTTCGCTGCTTCCATAGAGTCTGTGCCTACGAGGAACATACCAAGTGCTTGCTTACCAAGGACTTTTATGTCTTTACGTTTTACAGGCTGAGTATAACCTTGATCGGCCAAGAGTCTTGCATGTGCTTTTGCTGTCGCTATTTGCCTTTCCTTATTTACGACAACTATATCCTTTCCTTTTTGAAGTATTCCTAAATCGAATGCTTCATAGGCCGATGTAGCGACTTTTGCCATACCAATGGTCAAGAAATATTCTTGGAGGGTATTGAGTTCAACATCTCCTTTCTTGAATGTGTCTTGAGCACGTAAGGCCATTTCCTTGGATCCACCACCACCTGGAATAACACCTACTCCAAATTCAACAAGTCCAATATAAGTTTCGGATGCAGCAACTACTTTATCGGCGTGCATGGACAATTCACAGCCTCCACCCAATGTCATACCGTGTGGTGCAGCTACAGTAGGTATTGCAGAATAGCGCATGCGCATCATAGAATCCTGAAAATACTTGATGGCCATATTCAATTCGTCATATTCTTGTTCGGCAGCCATCATGAAAATCATTCCAATGTTGGCTCCAACGGAGAAATTCGCACCTTGATTGCCAACAACTAATCCATCAAAATCTTTTTCAGCTATATCAATGGCTTTATTGATTCCTGCCAACACGTCCCCTCCAATGGTGTTCATCTTGGACCTGAATTCTACATTGAGAATCCCGTCACCAAGATCTTGAACAGAAACGCCAGAATTCTTGAATACTTCTGATGTGTTCCTGATGTTGTCAAGTATGATGAATGCATCTTGTCCTGGAATTTTTTCTTGGGATTTTGAAGGGATATTGTAAGCATAGGTGGCGCCATCCTTTACAGTATAGAATGATGAACTTCCTGAACTCAGCATATCATTTACCCATGCAGCAGGTTCGAGACCTTCCGCTTTCATCATTTCAATACCTTTATCAACTCCAATAGCATCCCATATCTGAAAAGGACCATGTTCCCATCCGAAGCCTGCCTTCATGGCATCATCTATTTTATAAAGGTCATCGGTAATTTCTGGAATCCTATTGGTTACATAAGCAAACAATGCTGAAAAGCTCTTTCTGTAAAACTCTCCTGCCTTATCCTTGCCTGAGACCAAGACCTTGAATCTGTCTGCAACATTATCAATGGATTTCGTGAGTTCTAGAGTAGCGAATTTTGCTTTCTGGTTAGAACGATAATCCATGGAATCAAGATCCAGAGTGAGTATTTGCTTTTTGCCATCAGCAGAAACATTCTTCTTATAAAATCCTTGACCTGTCTTGCTGCCTAGCCATTTGTTATCAACCATGGTCTTTATGAAACCAGGTAGATCAAAGAGCTCATGCCTTTCATCTTTTGGGCAGTTTTCTGCAATGCCATTGGCAACGTGAACCAACGTATCCAGTCCAACAACATCAACCGTTCGGAATGTTGCAGATTTTGGACGTCCGATTACTGGGCCAGTTAATTTATCGACTTCCTCTACTGTCATGTCTAAGTCCTTAACAGCATGGAAAAGGCTCATGATACTGAAAATCCCAATTCTATTTCCTATGAATGCAGGTGTGTCTTTAGCTATGACTGAAGTCTTACCTAGGAACTGCTCGCCATAGCCATTAAGGAATTCAAGAACAGAAGAATCTGTCTTTGGCCCAGGAATGACCTCAAAAAGTTTTAGGTATCGTGCTGGGTTGAAGAAATGCGTACCGCAGAAATGTTTTTGGAAATCCTCGGAACGACCCTCACTCATGAATTTAATAGGGATTCCAGAGGTGTTAGATGTAATAAGCGTGCCTGGAGTTCTATGTTTTTCGAGATTCTCAAAAACCTGCTTTTTGATATCAAGACGTTCTACAACAACTTCCATGATCCAATCAACACCCGAAACCTTCGCGATATCATCTTCCAAATTCCCCGTCGTAATTCTATTCTTGAAGGAAGGATGATATAACGGTGCTGGCTTTGATTTAATAGAAGCGGTCAGGGCATCGTTGACCAATCGGTTACGAACGACCTTATCTTCCAAGGACAGGCCTTTGGCTTTTTCTTTATCGTTGAGTTCTCTTGGAACAATGTCCAGTAAAAGCACATCAACTCCAATATTGGCAAAATGACAAGCGATACCGCTTCCCATGATTCCTGATCCAATAATGGCTACTTTTTTGATTCTACGTTTGCTCATATTATTTTAACAAGTGTTCTTTTTGGTTATAGATCTGTTTGTTGGAAATCATATTATTGATTACATCTGCGACTTTATAAAAACTATTAAGTTCTTCTTCAGATACGTTGGCTTTGATTGCTTCATTGAATGTTAGCACTTTTTCTCTTGAGTAGTCCCTTTTCTCATGACCGAAATCGGTTAGATGAATGATTACGCCTCGTCCATCATCAGGATTAGGCTTGCGTACTATCAGCCCCTTTTCTTCCATCATCTTAAGTGTACGAGATAGGCTAGTGGCTTCCATTCCCATTTTAGGCCCTAGGGCCGTAGATGGAGTCCCACTCTCTGGATCGATGCTAAGCAGAGCAAAACCAGTGGCCATGGTCGTACCGAATTGTGCAGCCTCTTCATTATACATTTTATTGACAGCCAGCCAAGTAGTTCTTAATACGTAGTCAATGGTTTTTTCCTTCATAAGAGATTTGTGAAGCCCAAATATACTAAAAAATACTATGCATGCATAGTAAATAGGTAAAAATTATGCGTGCATAGTATTTTTATAACTAAAAATATCAGTGGATAGTAGAATACATTTTATGAGGATTGTCAGATCTCATAAATCTTATTGTAAAGGTCGGAGTATATGTTTTTGATTATGTCACGTTTCATCTTCATTGTGGGTGTAAGATGTCCACCATCAATGCTCCAAACATCTGGTGTAAGTTCAAATCTTTTTATCTGTTCCCACTTGCCGAATTTCTTATTGCATTTATCTACTTCTCGTTGAATACGTTTTTGAATTATCGGAGATTCTGCAATTTCCTTCTGTGAGTTCCCAACATTCTTTTCTTTTCTTTCGATCCAATCTGAGACGAATTCAAAGTTAGGTTGGATCAAGGCAGCTGGCATTTTCTCTCCTTCTCCTACAACCATTACCTGTTCAATGAATCGTGATTGTTTTAATTCGTTCTCGAGCAATGTAGGGATTACATATTTTCCACCAGAGGTCTTGAACATTTCCTTTTTCCTGCCTGTTATCTTCAAGAATCCATCCTCATCAATCTCTCCTTTATCACCAGTATGGAAGAAATCACCAGACATTACTTCGGCAGTTTTAATGGGATCCTTGTAGTAGCCTTGCATGACATTTGGGCCTTTCACGAGAATCTCTCCATCATCAGCGATCTTGACTTCTACATTATCTATTGGTTTACCCACTGATCCAACCTTGAATAAATTGTTCGCATACATCTCCACTGATACTACAGGAGAGGTCTCAGTTAGACCGTATCCTTGCATGACCTGCATTCCAGCCGCACTGAAAATGCGAGTAAGCCTAGGTTGTAGTGCTGCACTGCCGGAAACCATGGTTGCTAGTTCGCCACCTAGTGCCGCTCTCCATTTACTGAAAATCAATTTATTGGCTATTTTCAGCTTAAAATTATATAGGCCTCCATTTCTTCCATATGGTTCCCATTGCTCACCTAACTGAACGGCCCAATAAAAAAGTGCCTTTTTTATCCCTGAAAGGTCTTCTGCCTTTGCCATGATCTTGTCGAAGACTTTCTCAAGAAGACGCGGGACAACACTC
Source organism: Flavobacteriaceae bacterium (assembly GCA_013001365.1). GTDB lineage: Bacteria > Bacteroidota > Bacteroidia > Flavobacteriales > Flavobacteriaceae > JABABD01. The sequence goes on along the minus strand of JABDMQ010000216.1, from coordinate 847 downwards.
ATCAAGTTTGGCTTGATCTCCTTGGCGTTATCACCGATCTTGTCCAGTCCTTCTGCAAAGTAAACCGTGGTTCCGGCATATTGATAAATGTAAATGAGAACACGCTCGAATATATGGCATATAGGCAAAAAGCTTAATACTCTTGTATCGCCTTCCAGCGAAGGCAGCCTTTTTGATGCGTCTAACGCGTTACTGGTAATGTTGTGATGAGACAACATAACGCCTTTAGGTTTGCCTGTTGTGCCAGATGTATATATTATTGTTGCCAGATCAGAGGGAAGAACAGCTTTTTTTCTTTCTTCAACTTCTGATTGATTGGAATCGTCCTTTCCTAGTTCAAATAATTCAGAGTAATGCTTGCAATTTTCAATGTTGTCAAATGAATACACCTCTTTCAATGAGGTGTTGTCCTTTACCTTCATGACCTTATCATAGACTTCTTGGTCTGAGACAAAACAGTAAATGGCTTCGCTATGGTTAAGGACATATTCATAATCTTCGGAACTTATGGTCGGGTAAATTGGAATATTCTGGGCGCCAGTCTGCAAAATACCTATATCCATTATGTTCCATTCGGTTCGATTCGTGGAAGAGATCACAGCGATTTTGTCGTTCTTTTTTACACCAAGTTTTAATAGTGCTCGGCTTACGGCGTTTGCCTTGTCCAGATACTCCTTTGTGGAAGTCTTGACCCATTTACCATCGTATTTGGTCACCAAAGCAGCATCGAGGTTGTATTTCTCTAACTGATAATATGGGAAATCGAAAAGTCTTGTTATTTCTGTCATTTAGTTCGTTAGTTAGCAGATATGCAAAATATGAAATTTAAAAAGCAATTCAAATTGAA
>JABDMQ010000203.1 GCA_013001365.1 Flavobacteriaceae bacterium | reverse complement strand
CAGGTTTTGTATGATGATCTCCACCATGCTTTTATCGGCATATACAAAATCGCGCTGCGAATCGTCGATAAGTATTATTTTCTTGCTTTCTATTTTCTGTTCGACCAACTTGATCTTTTCATGGAAGATCGATTGAATATCGAATAGTTCCGGATTAGGTTCCAGGGATTCCATTTGTGATTTAGACCAATTCAACAAATTGAAAAGCAACAAGGATGCGCTATTGGCATTCTCAGAAAGTTCAGGTACTAAATGCTCGAATTCTTCCTTAGTGATGCTTTTTTCATTCAAGAGGTCCAAGAACCCTTTTATCGAGGTAATGGAATCCTTCAGGTCATGAGAGACAATCGAGAATAATTTGTCCTTCACTTGATTGATCTCCTCTAAATGTCTCGACTGACTTAAAATTTCCTCGTTCTTTAATTGGATCTGTGCATTCTTTGCTTCCAGTTCCTTGGTATAGCGTAATCTATTCTTCCGTTTAAGATATATAAGGAGCAAGACAGTCAAAGCTGTTATTACTGCTCCGAGCAGTCCATAAATAATGAGTTTTTGGTCCTCGATCTTCTTGGTGTTCGCAAGGTCCATGGCTTCCTGTTTTTCGAGGAAGCTTTCTTGGGTTCTTTCAAGGGCATAATCGGTTTCATACCTGCCCACGGTCTTGAATTCGGCATTGTAAAGACTGTCCTTAAGATTCTGATATCTTCTTTGCCAAACGAAGGCTCCCTTAAATTGACCTTTTGTAGAATCCAACTGCATCAATAATTTGTAATTGCGCAAAAGTTCTTTTTGATTCTTGGTTTGCTTGGCAATAATATTCGCTTCATAAAGCTGATTCTGTGCAACTTTGTATTGACCATCCTGTATATTCAAGTCACCTATACTGTTCAATGATAAAAGAAGACCATTTTTATGTTTTATTCGGCGATTGTATTTAAGTCCTCTTACCAAGTAATCGGCAGCTTCAGTAATTTCACCAAGATTTAGGTATTCCTGACCTATTTTTGGAAGGATATCGCCTTGCAAGGCAGGATCTTGATTGGCCTTCAAGAAATTAAAGACGCGATCGTAATATTCAATGGCCTTTCTATGTTCCTTCTTGATCGAGTACAAGGAAGCAATGTTCTTTAGTGTTGTCGAAATATCCAAGCTATCATTCAACGATTCTCTTACGTCAAGAGCCTTGAAATTGAATTCTAAGGATTTATCAAGCTCATTGGTGTTATAATAAGCGTTAGCCAAATTATTATAAGCTGTGCTCAGGTCTTTCTGAAGATTGTTTTTCTCGAAAATGCTAATGGCCGCAAGCGACGATTCAAGTCCTTTACGATAGTTACCGCGCTGTATTTCTATAAGACCAACACCATTGTTTACTTTGGCGATTCCTAAAGAGTCCCGGAGTTTCTCGAATATCTTTTTCGATTTATTGAAATTGTCCGCCGCATTGAAGTAATCATCCTGTTTCGAGAAAATTATGGCCTTTTGGTAGATGGCTTCGGCAGTACCAGCTTCGTAATTCAAGGTTGCGGCAAGCTGTTCACTTTGTTCAATGAACATGAGCGCCTTTTCATATTCGCCGGCCTCGTAAAGCATTTTTATGAGCTTGATCGATGTATTTACCTTAGCCGTATCTGGTTGTTGGAACGCTAACTCGAGGGTGAGGTCGTCTATCTCCTTGGTTTGGGTGTAACCAACAAGCACAGTCAACAGGGCAATAATAGATAATAACTGTTTCATATAAAACAATGACTATTGCCTCCGTGCGAAATGATCAGTTTCATTACAACCGTTGAGGGAATGGTTGCTGTCTAAATTCGACGTAAACGGGTTAGAGTCTACAAGTGTCATTAATTCTGGGACGATTAATAGCATTTTCAAAACAAAAATTGAAAAAACAATTTCAAAAATCTAATTTATGCGTTTTAAAGCTCATATATTAGTTAAATAGCAGCACTTTTTTCCAATAGTTTTTAACAACCTTACCGTTCGTCGATCAGACAGAAGAAATATGCCGTTCGTCGATAATTCTGAATGTTTTATCAATTTATCGGTTTTAGCAAATTTCACTTTAGGAAAGCTTCTAAAATCCTCCTTAAATCCAATAAAATCCTATCTTTGCCACGAATTTTAAATATCTTCATGAGCCTGCAAGAATCTCTTGATAAACATGTTAAGTCTGCCGTTTTAGAACTCTTTCAGAAAGAGCTGGAAACTGTTGAATTCCAGGCCACTAGAAAAGAGTTCGATGGCGATATTACAGTGGTTGTCTTTCCTATGCTTCGATTGATAAAAGGCAATCCTGTGCAAATAGGAGAAGCTATAGGAAACTTTTTAGTAGACCATATAGATACTGTAAAGGCCTTTAATGTTGTTAAGGGTTTCCTTAATATCGAGATCAAGGCCGATCATTACCTCAATTTTTTCAATGAGATCAAGGATGAAATTGACTTTGGCTTGAAGCAGCCAGTAAAAGGCGACAAGGCCATCATGGTAGAATATTCCTCGCCAAATACGAATAAACCCTTGCATCTAGGTCATATAAGGAATAATCTGCTTGGCTATAGCGTATCAGAAATTATCAAGGCCTCTGGAAAGAAAGTCTATAAGACCCAGATCATTAACGATCGAGGTATACATATCTGTAAAAGCATGTTAGCATGGCAACGCTATGGTAATGGAGAAACACCAGAAAGCACTGGACTTAAAGGCGATAAACTTGTTGGAAATTACTATGTCAAGTTCGACCAAGAGTACAAGAAGGAAATAGCGCAATTACTATCTCAAGGCCTTACTGAGGAGGAAGCCAAGAAAAAGGCTCCAATCTTGCTTGAAGCCCAAGATATGCTGCTTAAATGGGAGGCAGGTGATAATGATGTTGTGTCCCTATGGAAAATGATGAATGGCTGGGTATATGAAGGATTTGACATTACTTATAAGAACCTAGGCGTCGATTTCGATTGCTTATATTATGAAAGCGATACCTATTTGCTCGGTAAGGAATTCGTTGATGAAGGACTACGCACTGGCGTGTTCTTCAAGAAAGAAGATGGATCTGTATGGTGTGACCTAACGGAAGACGGATTGGACGAAAAGATCGTGCTTCGTGCTGATGGAACCGCTGTCTATATGACCCAGGACATAGGAACTGCCATCCAACGCCTTAAGGATTACCCAGATGTAGGAGGGATGGTCTATACCGTAGGCAATGAGCAGGACTATCATTTCAAAGTACTGTTCCTTATCCTGAAAAAATTAGGATTCGATTGGGCAAAGAATTTGTTTCATTTGAGTTATGGCATGGTCGACCTGCCTAGTGGAAAGATGAAAAGCCGAGAAGGAACCGTCGTCGATGCCGACGACCTCATTGTAGAAATGGCCAATACCGCAGAAGAGATCTCCGAAGAGCTCGGGAAATTGGAAGGTTATTCCCAAGACGAGAAAAAAGCACTTTATAAAACGATAGGTCTTGGTGCCTTGAAATATTTCATCCTGAAAGTGGACCCCAAAAAACGCATCTTGTTCGATCCTAAGGAGTCCATCGATTTCCAGGGGAATACTGGACCATTCATTCAGTATACCTATGCGCGGATACAGTCCATTTTAAGAAAAGCCAATGAGACCATGAACAAAGAGGTCTTGTCTCGAGACATAACGGAATTCGATCTTCACGAAAAAGAACGAGAACTCATCAAGCAGGTACAGCTTTTCCCTGAGGTGATCCAAATGGCGGCTGAACAACATAGCCCAGCACTTATTGCCAATTACACTTATGACTTGGTCAAGGAATTCAATTCCTTTTATCAGAATGTATCCATTTTAGGTACGGCTTCAGATACCGAAAAAGTCTTCCGTGTTCAGTTATCAAGATTGGTGGCCAATACCATCAAGAATGCCTTTTCTCTTCTGGGTATTGATGTTCCTGAAAGAATGTAGGAGACTCAAGTAGTGGATCAGTCCTTCTTCTTGTATAGCCTGTAATAGGTCCAGGCAGCAATTACACCAATAAAAGAAAACAAGGCCAGCATCCAGAAGACATGTTGATGCCCTTGCTCGCCAGGTGAATTGTCAAGTAGGTAACCCATTCCTGGGCCAGCGAAGATATCTGGTGTATACCCTATAAGCGAGATCAATCCCACAGCGGTTCCTGTAAGAACCAATGGGATCTTTCCGCTTTGCATCACAGCAAAATACAACGAACGCGCTGCATAAACACCGGTTGCTACTATCAATATAGAAATAAAGAACAAGAAGGTTGACGATGCCGAAATTATCCCTGTTGCAAACAATAGGGCACCTAAGAAGGATATGACAAAACTCACGACCAACCAAAACGTGGTTAGTGATCGATCCGCCAAAATACCGATCAAAACACCAATAACAGGACGTATGAACAACAAGAAGGTACCGACTTGAGCCGATTGAACCTGATCGTACAACATGACGTCTTTTGCGTACAACGAAAACACATCAGTGATCTTATAGCCCACATAGGCGCATAGGATAATGACCATAAGCAATAGCACAGATGGCAAGCGCAGCACGTCCTTGATCTGTGAAATGGTTATTTTTTCTATTAGGATGGACTGTTCTGTTTCGCGGTCCAATTTCATGAAGAACCACACCAGAACACCAACCGTTGCAACAATACCTGCAGAGACCAATATCACTTGTTTAAAAGCATCCCTGCTTTCGGTTAGGGTGGCTTCGGATACCTCTCCGGTGATGAACAACGAAAATATCAAGACGCCCAAAGCCCCAAAAAGAGCACCTACCAATCCGCGACCACCATCCAGGAATCCAAAGGCCTTACCTTGTGAGGTAGCACCTCCCCAAACTCGAGTCGCTTTGATCATCGGTGCCCAGAACAGGAATATGGTCGTGAATCCCCAATAGCCATAAAGGATGCGTAAGGTATTATAGTCTGGGAAGGTCGCATAGACCAGACCACCTAAGGCCGTCATCCAAAGGGCCACAGCAATCAATTTCCTGGGAGGAAACTT
>JABDMQ010000197.1 GCA_013001365.1 Flavobacteriaceae bacterium | reverse complement strand
TTTCAATCCCGTGGATTTGGTCTGTGGAATTAAGGATTATAAAGGAAACAAGTTCGACCTTACAAAATTCGTGGACCCTAAAACAGCATTCATTACTATGAAAACCAAGGTAGGCAAGAACATCAAGGCCTTGGAGTTGCCTGGTCTTTGGAATGGGAGTATGGCCGATTGGAATACAATTTTTGTTGAAGTGCCTCTTGTAACCTTCAACCCAGTAAAGACAGTTAACGATTTGCTAAAAGCGCCTCATCAAGCACTTAGATGATCATGATCAGCTCTGAAGACATACTACCCGAAATTCAATTCAAGGCAATACGAAGTTCGGGAAGCGGTGGTCAGCATGTAAATAAGGTGTCTTCCAAAGTAGAATTGAGATTCAATGTTATTGACTCCTCAGTCCTTACCAAAGATCATAAGGAGAAGTTAATTAGGAACATTTCCGAACGGTTGACCAAGGATAATGCCATTGTATTGCATTGTGATGACACAAGGAGCCAGCATCGCAATAAAGAATTGGCCATTAGGAGATTACTCGATATCCTTAACCGTGGATTGGTAGACCCTAAGAAGCGGAAGCCAACCAAAGTACCAAAGTCGGTTAAGATGAAGCGCTTGAAAGCCAAGAAACAACGATCCGAGAAAAAGGCATCACGCAAAAGACCAGATATAGAATAAGAATTCCTCAAAATTTTCTTCCTAATCCAGAATTCGTAAGTATCTTTGTGTCGTTCTCAAAAGGGGTGCCGACATTAGGCTGAGATCATACCCATTGAACCTGGGCAGGTAATGCTGCCAAGGAAAGCGAGCGTTAAGAAAATGTCCAGTGGGTATTTTTCGGAGAGTGCCTAAAATCATCATTTCAGGGCTTGCTCTCAAACGTTCGGAATAAATATTAACACCAGAATAATCACCTCTTTTTATTCGGATAAATTCGTTTTCGAATGAAAAAAAATTCTGTTTTATTAGCATTGATCGTTACTGGATTAATTTTTGCCCAACAAGAGAAGGATTCTACGAAAATTGAGAAGTTGGATGAAGTCCTGATTCGTGCAGTTCGGGTAAATGCCGAAGCACCTATTACGCACACGAACATAGAAAAAGAAGCCTTGGCAAAACGAAATCTAGGCCAGGACATAGCAACCCAGATCAATTTCTTGCCTTCGGTGGTTACAACTTCCGATGCAGGAGCAGGCATTGGTTACACAGGCTTTAGGGTCCGTGGTACTGCCAATCAAGGAATCAATGTAACCATAAATGGGATACCGTATAATGATGCTGAAAGTGCCACCTCATTTTTCGTAAACCTTCAAGATTTCACTTCTTCGGTGGAGAATCTCCAATTGCAGAGAGGTGTGGGAACCTCAACCAATGGCCCGGGTGCTTTTGGTGCCAGCTTGAATATATTGACCGATAATGTCTCAGAGGAATCATATGCAATGACCTCGCATTCTTTGGGCTCTTTCAATACAAGACGCCATAATGTAAAATTCAGTACAGGATTATTGAACGATCATTTTGAATTCGCTGGACGATTATCTCAAATAACATCAGATGGCTACATAGACAGAGCATCTTCGGACTTAAAATCATATTTCCTTCAGGCTGCGTTTAAAGATGACAATACGCTCGTTAAGGCCATTCACTTTGCAGGAAGCGAAGTTACATATCAATCATGGTTTGGCGTGGACCGAGAAACCGCTGTGGTCAATCCAACCTTTAATCCAGCAGGCGCACGATATGATGACCTGGGCAATGCAAATGGTTATCATGACAATCAGGTTGATGATTACAAACAAGACCACTATCAATTACATTGGACACAGCGATACGATAATAACTGGAGCAGTAACATTAGTATTAACTACACCTATGGCCGTGGATTCTTTGAAGAATACATCGATGATTGGTTGGCGCAGAATGTGTTGTTCGATGGCAGTTCTGAACTTGCTTTTTATGGCTTGTCTCCCGTTAACATTGGAGGAGAAACCGTAACGACTTCCGATTTGGTGCGTCGCCGATGGTTAGACAATGATTTTTATGTCTTCTCAGGAAACGTTAATTACAAGGATAACCAGCTAGATATGACTTCAGGGCTTTTTTACAGTAATTACGAAGGAGATCATTTCGGTGAAGTAATCTGGTCGCGACTTGCCAGTGATTCAGAACTTGGAGACCGATATTATTTTGGTGTAGGGAAGAAAAAAGAATTCTCGGCCTTTGCCAAGGCCAATTATAGATTGAACAATCAATGGCAGTTTTATTTAGACCTCCAAGGACGTTTCATAGACTATAGCACCACTGGACAGAATTCGGATGTAGCCGACTTGTTGGTCGATGAGACCTATTCGTTCTTCAACCCTAAATTCGGTGCCAGTTATCGAATCGATAAGGCCAATCAATTATATGCTTCTTTTGCCAGGGCGCATAGAGAGCCAAATAGAACCGATTTTGAAAATGGGAATCCGCGTCCGGAACGCTTGGACGATATAGAATTGGGTTGGAGACATGCATCAGAAAAAATTGTCTTGAATGTAAATGGGTTCTATATGGATTATACAGACCAGTTGGTCTTGACAGGTGCTTTGGACAATGTAGGCGCTCCAATAAGAGCTAATAGCGGGAGCAGTTACAGATTAGGGGTTGAGGTGGATGCCAGTGTAGCTTTATCTTCAAGATTCAGTGTACAGCCAAATATTGCTATAAGTGCCAACAAGAACACCGATTTCTTTTTCCAGAGAGATGGCGTTCTGCAGAATTTAGGCGATACTGACATATCTTTTTCACCAAGCATTGTTGCTGGAAATACGATTTCCTATAGGCCAGCCAAAGGA
>JABDMQ010000155.1 GCA_013001365.1 Flavobacteriaceae bacterium | reverse complement strand
TAAAACATCCAGCAATAGAATATGGAAAGAGCATAATGATGGCCATGCATTTATCGCTCCAGTTGGGTCTTTTAAGCCAAACAAAGTTGGTGTGTATGATATCAATGGGAATATCTGGGAATGGTGTCAAGATTGGTATGGTCATTATCCAAGCCAGAAAACAACCAACCCAAAAGGACCCGAAACCGGAACCCATAAAGTAGGCCGTGGAGGGAGCTACAATGCGGACCCTTGGCACTCGCGATCGGCCAGCAGGGCTTGGGTCAAACCTGATTTCAAGAAACCCGGATTTAGATTGGCCAAGAATAAAAAATAATCAACTAAATAAATATTAAGAAATGAGTGAGCAACTAAAAAAAATTACTGAAAAGCATTGTGAACATCCACCTGCAAAATATGATGACCTCAAAGTTCTCTTCCTTAACTGCACTTTGAACAGGACACCAGTGCTTTCACATACAGAAGGGGTGATCAAGATTGCACAGAACATTTTTGAAGCCAACGGCGTATCCACCAAGATCATAAGGCCTGTAGATTATGAAATCCCAGCAGGCTTGGGATTGGACATGTCCAAGACCCCAGAATGGGATAAAGACGATTGGCCAATCATCCAGAAAGAGGTCGATGCCTGCGACATCCTGATTCTTTGCACATCTGTTTGGCTGGGTGAGAAATCATCAGTTTGCAATAGAACTCTTGAACGCATGTATGGCTATACACATCAATTCAATGAAAAAGGACAATATCGTGATTACGGAAAAGTTGGCGCCACCTTAATTACAGGAAATGAAGATGGCGTTAAACACTGCGCCATGAATATCCTGTTTTCACTCTCACATATTGGCTATACTGTTCCACCACAGGCAGATGCAGGATGGATGGGTGAAGCTGGACCAGGCCCATCTTATAGAGATGAAGGCTCAGGTGGTCCTGAGAACGACTTTACGAACAGAAATACCACATTCTTGGTCTGGAATTGCTTGCATTTAGCAAGAATGCTCAAGGACAATGGTGGTGTTCCTGCCTATGGTAATCAGCCGGACGAGTGGCAAGCAGGTTGTCAAGCAGGATTTGACAGCCCAGAGCATAAGCGATAACAAATAAGAAATAAACGCAATGAAAAAGAAATTCATCTTTCTAATAGCCTTATTCCACTTCACAGCATTTGCCCAAGTCCAAATAGATCAGATCCTTGAAGACAAACAAGACATGGCAGATGCCTATTACGGAACCTTTAAATATAAAGGATCTCCTTACACAGGGACTGGCATAGATTTTCATGACAACGGCAAGATTAAGACCTTAAGGAACTTCAAGGATGGCAAATATCATGGACTTTGGACCGAATGGTATAGCAATGGAAATCGGAAATTCGAAGGTAATAGAGTGGAAAATTTGGCCGATGGCCTAACTCGTTGGTGGTACGAAAATGGTCAACTGAAAAAGCAAGCAACTTATGAAAAGGACATCGAGCATGGTGTTATTGTTCGTTGGCATGACAATGGCCATTTAAAACAAATACGACATTTTAATGAAGGCAAGACCTATGGTGGATGGACGACCTTTGATACTGAAGGGAATGTGCTAGACGAAGGTGATGAGTTGCATCAATATTATAGGCCATTTTTTGGTGAAAATGTGGCACCTCAAGGATTTGAAGAAACTTCTCCATCCTTAACTTCGGATGGGAAGACAATCGTCTTTGCTAGATATAGTGACTGGGTAAAAAAGGTACCCTATATCGCATATTTAAAGAACGGAAAATGGGAAAAGGAACAATTATCCATTGTAGATACCATATACAATCTGGCCATTTCACCTAATGGCAAACGAATTGTTTTTGCGACCTACGATGAGGTTGAAAACGAAGAGATTCGTAAGGCCTATTATGCAGACAAACAAGGTCAAGGATGGAACGAGCCAATCGAGATCAAGAATCTTACAAATATCAATGCTGGTTATTTTCAGATAATGGAGGATGGAAGCATTTATTTCTTTGCAAGAATACCAAAAAACGGCATTTACTATGTTGAGCCTAAAGGCAAGAAAGGCTATTCCGATCCAAAATGGTTAAGCGATGCCGTTGGACTGCCCAATAGTGACAGTTTCGATGCCTTTCTGAATCCTCAAAAGAACAAACTCATTGTTTCACAGGCCTACAGTGAGAAAAAATTTCCAGAACGTGGTGAGATTGGCCTATATTATTATGAAAAGGTCAATGGCAATTGGATCAGAAAAAAAAGGCTTTCGCTTGGTTATGCCTGGGGAGTTGATATTACCTCAGACAAGAAAATGCTATTTGTTAGGAATGGGAATATCCAATCGATTAATCTTGAAAATATGGGCATAGCATGGTAAAAAGAACCTTCATTTTCATATTAGCTCTGATTTTTTTCACGCTTCCTGATTTACTGCAGGCACAAGAGTTAAAAAAAGATATTTCACAGATATTACAAGGTCATTGGGAAGGGGCTTTCATCAAGAACAACAGTTATCAGAAATTCGATATGTCCGTCTATCTTAAGGACAGCACATTGATGTCTCTGCAAGTCCTAGAAGAGTGGCATCCACAGTTTGGCGAGTTTCAATTGCCTTTGGAAATTGACTCTTTGGGATATATTTCATTCAACACAGGATATGGTCGCGCCAAAACACAGTTAGATACTATTACCTTAGAAATAAGTGGCCATATTATTGGTGCAGATCCTGCAACCTATGTGCATTTCAAGAAAGTACCGACACCGCCTCAACCTGATTTTAAGGTAACGCCTATTGAAGTCAAGAATGTTGCTATTACACTAACAGGTCATCTTCATGAACCGCGCCATGCCCCATCAAAAACGGCTATCATAGTTGTCGGTGGGAGAGGATGTTACGCAGGATCTACAAAATACGACCTAACTGCAAAATTACTTCGACAATATGGCGTATCAACAGTTGCTTTCAACAAAAGAGGAACTGGAAATTCGACAGGTAATTGTGATACTGCCACCATGGAAGACTTGGCTAAAGATGTCGTGGCCATTAAGAAATACCTTGAGGCGCCTCCTAATAAATTTGAAAATATTGGCGCCATTGGCAGTAGTGCAGGTGGTTGGGTGATCATGAAGGCATCAGAACTTACGGATCTTGATTTCTTGATTACCATTGTGGGGCCTTCTACTTCGGTAAGGGTACAGCAAATGCAATCCTTAGAAGAAGGTATCAAGAAATTCAATCTATCACAAACAGCAAGGAATGAAGCAATCGAATACACCAATCTAGTCTTTGATGCCAAACCCAATGAGAAAAACTTCACCAAATTCCAAGAATTGCTCAAGGGAGCGGAAACAAATGGATGGAATACTCTATTGGATGTCACGGACATACCAAAGAATGCAGAAGACATTTCCAATTTATGGGTGAGACGACATGACTATGACCCCGCTAAAGCCTATAATAAAATAATGGTTCCCTTGTTGGCCATGTATGGTGAGAAGGACTGGATCGTACCTTACAAGGAGAATACTGCGCTCCTAGAGCAATACTATAAAGGTGATAGGAAAAAATACTTGAAGACTGTTTTATTACCAGAGGCAGAGCACGGTACAGAAGTACAGGAAGGATACAGGACCCTGCCTAACAACCATACCTATTGGCGATTCTTTAGAATATCACCCAATGTACAGATAGAACTCATTGAGTTCTTGAGACAAAATAAATTCTTGAATTAATAAATTCCTTAACGACAATGACAGAAAAAGAAGGACAGTTTCGATTTGCGTACTTCACAGACAAATACCAAGAAACATGGGATTTTTATAATAACATATTAGGATTTAAATTGGAGCATTCTTGGGATAGGCATGAAAATGATAAAGGAGCCGTTTTCAAGGCAGGTGCTGGATTGATTGAAATTCTTCATCATCCCAGCAATCTTGAACAAAAAATCTCAGGTTTGGACTTTCGAACTCCTCAAGGTGTATTTATGGTCATTCAAGATTGGAACGTGGATGACCTTTATGAGAAAATCAAGGCAAAGGGAATTCCATTTAAACAAGAAATAGTGGATCAGGATTGGGGACATAGGAGTTTTTCAATTTTCGAGCCAAATGGCTTGGTGTTGTTTTTCTTTGAAGAACGGTTCGACACCAATCAATAAACAAAGTGCATTGATTACGGCAAAGAATACTGCTATATTCCTTCTTGCAATACCTTGGATCATGTGGTCTTCCTCATTATAATACGCTTATGAAAAAAAATGAAATCTGGTTTTACATCTCTTTAATTGTTCTTCTAACAACAATTATCCTGCTGCTTACGGGTTCTTCTTTATTGACCTTTGCTCTTGACAAGGAGGATTCAATACCACTAGGTTCTTTTATTACATGGGCGGGTCTCATTTCTCTTCCCCTAACATTATATTGGGGAATAAAAGAACTCAGAAATCCTACAACAAAAGCCTATGGCTACTTAGCCAAAACTATAAAAATAGTAATATTAATTGCTGTACTCTGGGTGCCGATAAGCTATTTGTTAGCTGGTAATCTTTCTTTCAACTTCTCGGAAAAAGCATCATTTCAAGGAGGTCAAATAGCCATGAAATGGTTTTGGGGTCTTAGTTTTGGAATACCCGTAGCTACTTTATTGACTTTAATTATTCATTCGATGATAAGATTGCTTAAGCATAAAAATTAAGCGTTCTTTAACGATACAAATTGTTCAATTGCTTTAGTCTTTTAAATCGGAAATTCCTGCATAATTAACTATCTTGGTTTCTTGATTAGAAATCCAGAGCAGATTTTTAACCCACATATCACTCTTAAAATTGCAAAATGAAAAATACACCTCTTTTACTCACACTTCTTCTACTGATTCCACTGCATGTATCAAGCCAATCAATTATAGAATTGAAGCCCTCGCAAAGCATGTCTATAATTGGCAAAGGGCCAGGTCAAGATGCTGCAATAAACCCATATGCAGATACTGATAGCAAAGCAGTTATCGAAAACATTGGCAAGAACCCTTTTACGATCAGAATACAAGATAAAAAGGACTATATGAAATTGATTTCGGTAGGCTCTGGCGAAACCAAGGAAATCGACCTGATCAGAGGTTACGAAATTTATTTTGACAGCGAATCTGATGCAAAGGCTAACATCGAGTTCAAGCCATTAAGTATGAGTGATAGAGCTATAACTCCAGAAGATCTCAAAACCATCTTAGGGGATTGGACCGGCTCTTTGACCTACATCGATTATGGCTCCGGAAAACCTTATACCATGCCAGCAGATCTGATCGTCGAAAAAGGTAAAAGTGAGAATCAACTTATACTGTCCAATATTTATCCAAACGAACCAAAGGCCAATGGCAAAAGCAAAATAAGCATCTCCAAGGACGGAATGAAACTGAACAAGAAAGACCTGAAATCGAAACAGGTCTTACCGGATGGCCAGATAAAAATCATTACTGAGTATTCTGGAAAAGACAATAGGAAAAATGCATTGATCAGGAATATTTATATCCTAGGTGAAAAAGAGTTCATCATAAGAAAAGAAGTGCAATTTGAAGATTCAACTGAATGGTTGAAAAGAAATGAGTACAGCTATACAAGACGAGATTGACCATGTATGATGAAAACCTAAAAATCTATGATGCTTTAGTTGCCGAATGCTCAAGATTTGAGCGTAAGGGCAAGACCATGCCATATACCTCAGCAAACGGACATATGTTCTCTCTGTTCAATAAAGCTGGAGAAATCGGAATACGTTTTTCCAAAGAGACTCAGAAGAAGTATTTAGAAGAGTATGATACGACTCTCTTTCATTCTTACAATTCCATTATGCATGGTTATATCCTGATAACGGAAGACATGCTAAAGGACAGGAGCAACATCATAAAGCTATTGAATGAAAGCTATGATTATGTCATGAGTCTTGATCCGAAATAGACAATAAAGTTAGATGATTGAATTTTATCGTACTTGTAGATGACCTTAGCGGAAGAACAATGAAAATGAAGAATATATTATTTCTAATCCTGACAGTATTTTTTGTTTTCAGCTGCAAGAATAATACTGAATATAAAGATTATCAAGTATCTTTTATTGAATCAGACACTACAACACATAAAATTCCCAAAGGTCAGGAATTTACTTTTGGTTATCTAACTGTACCCGAGAACAGGAGCAATCCGGCTGGTAATACAATAAGTCTACCTGTTTACATATTCAAAAGCCGAAGCGAAAACCCAAAACCAGATCCTATTCTCTACACCGTTGGAGGTCCAGGGAATAGCTCAATGAGTGCATCCCAATACATGAATTACTATAAGTACCTTGACGACAGGGATTTCATATTATTCGAACAGCGAGGAACGCAGTATGCAAGGCCTAATCTTGATTGTCCTGAATGGTCGAAAGCCATTCAAATGTCGAACCTGCCTAACTTCAATAAGAGTCAATCCGATAGCCTTTTCAATGCTGCTGCAAGACAATGCAAAAAACGATTAGAGAACAAAGGCATTGACCTTAATGGCTACAACACGAATGAAATTGCAGCAGACATCGAAGATTTGAGAAAAGTCCTGAACATCGAACAATACAATCTACTGACCATTTCTTACAGCACTAAAATAGCGCAAGTACTTATTCGGGATTATCCAAAAACCATACGAAGTGCTGTCATGGATTCGCCACTTCCTCTAGAAGTCAATTATGATGAAGTGAGCATCAAGAACTTATTGGATGCTGTTGATAAATTGCTCAATGATTGCGCTCAAGATTCTGAATGCAACAAAGCATTCCCGAACTTGAAAATACGTTTTCATGAATATTTAATAGATAGAACTGAAAATCCGTTGATAGTATCCGTCGACAATCCCATAAATGGGAATGAAGAGACTTTTTATTTAACGGGCAAGGACCTTGTAACGATATTTACATCAGCATCAACAGGTGGTTTACCCTTTGTACCCTTAGAAATAAATAAGTTATTGAATGATGATCTAAGTTCAATAAAAGAACAACTAGCTTCTTTATTTGAAGAACCCGGAAAAGGCAATGGCCAAGGTATGCGACTTTCTGTTTGGTGTGCAGAAGAATTCCCTTTTGCCTCTCAAACCAAGATTGAAGAAGAAACCGATAAATATCCAGAATTAAAGGGCCTTTCGCCTACTGTTTTCAAATCTGAGGTATGCCATATCTGGAATGTGAAAGAAGCGGCAGATAAAGAGAACAAACCTGTCAATAGCAATATCCCTGTATTATTCATAAGTGGTGAATACGATAATGAAACACCTCCTTATTTTGCAAAGATGATGACCGAGAACTTTACAAATAGTCATCACATGATTTTTAAAGGATGGAGTCATACACCAACAACAAATTGGGGTAATCCATGTGCTATGGAAAGTGCTAATGAATTTTTCAACAATCCTACGAATAAACCTCTACCAGATTGTTTCTCAAAGTTCACGATGCCAAAATTCAAGGTTGAATAAAAGCTTTGTTAAAACTTAATCATTGAATTGAAGTTTCATTCCACCTGAACTGAAATCTCTGCATTGATATTCCTCGAAGAATTTCCGATCCTAAACTCATAGGTACCTGATTCTACTTCCCATTGGCTATTCTCAACATTGTAATATGCCAATTCCTTAACTGGAATCTCGATCTTGACCGTTTTAGATTGACAAGAGTCGACTAAGACCATTGCAAAGCCTTTCAGTTCTTGTGCCGCCCTTTCAAGCTTCGAATCTTTCATGGATGCATATACTTGCACTACTTCCTTCCCGTCCATGGTTCCGATGTTCTCTACATCAACCGAAATAATAATTGTATCGGTTTTAGTATAGCTCTCTTTGTCCGCTTGAGCATTCTTGATCTCAAAATCGGTGTATGACAAGCCGTAACCTAATGGGTATTCCGGGTCGATATTCTTTGTATCGAACCAACGATAACCAACCAACAGGCCTTCATTATAAGACATAGTTTGGTCGCCTGGAAAGCTATTGGTAGCATGTGCAGGAGAATCTTTCAATTCCTTAGGCATGGTCCATGGTAATTTTCCTGAAGGGTTCACTGTACCTAACAATACATCCGCCAAGGCATTCCCGCCTTCTGACCCATTGAACCAACTCCATACCAATGCTGAG
>JABDMQ010000151.1 GCA_013001365.1 Flavobacteriaceae bacterium | reverse complement strand
GAATTGCTACATGAAGTGATCACTGTTCCGGAGGGAAAGGTTTGCCAGACCATTCTTGAGCTTTATAATCGGGATGCTATCGTTGTTGAGCCCGCAGGAGCCCTGACCATTACAGCACTGGATTCTTATGCCGAGGAAATAAAGGACAAAAACGTGGTATGTATCGTCAGCGGAAGTAATAATGACATTACAAGGACTGCTGAAATCAAGGAGCGAGCTTTGTTGTATGGTGGCCTTAAGCATTATTTCATCATCCGCTTCCCACAGCGTGCTGGAGCGTTACGAGATTTCTTGGACAACATTCTGGGGCCAACAGATGACATTACTCATTTTCAATATTCGAAACGTACAAGTCGAGAATCTGGTCCAGCCGTTGTTGGAATTGAAATAGAGAAACCAGAACATCTACAGCCCCTTATCGATAGAATGAAGGCAGATAAATTTTTTGGTGAATACTTGAATGACAAACCAGATTTATTCGAATTTTTAACTTAATTAATCAACCAAAATATACTAAGTGAAAGTCTTGAAGTTCGGAGGATCCTCCGTTGCAAATGCCGAGAATATTTCCAAGGTCATTGAGATTCTAAGATCAGAATCCAGGAAACAGAAAATTGCAGTCGTAGTCTCCGCATTGGGAGGAACAACAGATACCTTGATCGAAGCTGGTATGTTGGCCACAGAAAAGGATCAGGGCTATTTAGAGGTCTGTAAACAGATCAGGAAGCGCCATAGAGACGCTGCGAAACAGCTTATTAAAGGTGCTGATCAAAAAACAGTGCTGAAGGAGATCGATGCTAAGATCGACAGACTGGAACAGATACTCACAGGTATTTTCCTGATAAATGAATTCTCGGACAAGACCAAGGACAAGATTCTGAGCTTTGGTGAATTATTGTCTTCATATATAATTGCCGAGGCGGCCAAAGCCAGTCTCAAGAAGGTCGAGCTTAAGGACAGTCGCGAGTTGATCACTACAGATTCCAACTTTACCAAGGCAAATGTCAGTTCAAGGAAAACCAATAGGAACATTTCAGAATTCTTCAAAGGCAATACATCCAAGGTGGTTATACTTCCTGGATTCGTTTCTAGAGACGAAAAAGGGGTTACGACCACTTTAGGAAGAGGTGGTTCGGATTTTACGGCAGCCTTGATCGCGGCGGCCTTGAAGGTCTCAATTCTTGAAATATGGACGGATGTAAGTGGTATGTTCACTGCGAATCCGAAATTGGTGAAACAAGCATTTCCAATAGAGCAGATATCGTATCAGGAAGCCATGGAACTATCCCATTTTGGCGCCAAGGTATTGTATCCGCCAACGGTTCAACCAGTTCTGAACAAGAACATTCCGATCCTTATAAAAAACACCTTTGCTCCCAAGGATAAGGGGACCTTGATCACTCGTAAGACCAATATGGAAAATGGCCCAGTCAAAGGAATAAGCCATGTCCAGGACATTGCATTACTCACGCTAGAAGGTAATGGCATGGTCGGTATTCCGGGGTTTTCAAAACGACTGTTCGAGGCACTGTCAAGAGGAAACGTGAATGTGGTCATGATCACTCAAGCATCATCCGAGCATTCTATTTGTGTAGGAATTCATAGTAAGGATTCCAAAAATGCAAAGGAAATTGTCGATCAAGAATTCGCCTTTGAGATCTCCTTGAGGAAGATCAATCCGTTGCTTGTTGAAGAAGAGCAAGCCATTATTGCGGTAGTTGGGGACAATATGAAAAGTCACCAAGGAATAAGTGGTCGGATGTTCAGGGCACTTGGTAAAGACAATGTAAATGTTAGGGCAATTGCCCAAGGTGCTTCAGAAAGGAATATTTCTGCGGTAATTGCACATAAAGACATAAAGAAAGCACTTAACGCTTTGCATAATCGCTTTTTCGAAAAGCAGATAAAAACGCTTAATCTCTTTGTTGTTGGAATAGGAAATGTAGGAGGGATCCTATTGGACCAGATCAAACAACAGCAAGAACATTTAAAGGAGCATTTGTTGCTGAACATCAAGGTGGTTGGCATAAGCAATTCCAGGAAAATGTATTTCAAGGAAGAAGGCATTGACCTTTCTCAATGGAAATCTTTGATAGCGAAAGGAAAAAAACGCACGCATGAGAGTTTCTTCAATACGGTAAAAAAGCTGAATTTGAGCAATAGCATTTTTATGGATGTAACGGCCAACGAAGATATTGCAGAGACCTACGAAGCGTATCTAAAGGAAAGTATTTCTGTGGTAGCCTGTAACAAGATTGCATGCTCATCTAATTACGATAACTACCAAGAGTTAAAATCATTGTCGAAGAAATACAATGCGTCATTCCTTTTTGAGACCAATGTCGGAGCAGGTCTTCCCGTGATAGGAACCTTGAATAACCTGGTTAACTCTGGTGACGATATTCATTCCATTCATGCTGTCCTGTCGGGAAGCTTGAATTTCATTTTCAATAATTTCAATGAAGAAAAGAGCTTTCATGATGTGGTCAAGCAAGCTCAGAAAGAAGGCTACACAGAACCAGACCCAAGAATTGACCTGAGTGGTGTAGACGTAGCCAGGAAGATATTGATATTGGCAAGAGAAAGCGGACTGAAGATGAATCTCAGCGATATCAAGAACGATTCATTTTTACCTAAGGACAGCCTAAAGGCCAAGACGGTGGCCGAATTCTATAAAAGCTTGAAAACCAATGCTGGACATTTTGAGAAACTCTATCAAAGTGCACAGTCCAATGGATCTCAATTGAAATATGTGGCCGAATTGAATAATGGCAAGGCCAAGGTAGGATTAAAGGAGATCGGTCCTGATCATCCGTTCTTTAATTTAAGAGGTAAGGATAATATCGTATTGTTCTATACAACGCGCTATCCTGAGAATCCGATGATCATAAAAGGAGCAGGAGCAGGAGCAGAAGTAACGGCTTCAGGCTTGTTTGGGGATATCATTACATTAGGTAAAAACTAAGGC
>JABDMQ010000141.1 GCA_013001365.1 Flavobacteriaceae bacterium | reverse complement strand
ATATCTTGGGGAGTGAGATCTTGGACGAAAACAGGAATTTCAAGTTCATTAAAGGTCCAATATTCGCGAATATCATTCTGGCAGACGAGATCAATAGGACACCTCCGAAAACACAGGCTGCTTTGCTAGAAGCAATGCAAGAGCGATCAGTGACCGTAGCAGGTCATCATTATAAATTGAGTTTGCCTTATTTCGTCTTGGCTACACAGAATCCAATTGAACAAGAGGGTACTTATCCCTTGCCTGAAGCACAACTAGACCGATTCATGTTTGCCATTAATCTGGATTATCCAAGTTTTGAGGAAGAAGTCGATGTTGTAAAATCAACCACGACTGATCAAGAAGTGACCATTAATCCACTATTATCTGCGCAAGACATTATAGATTTTCAGCACTTGATACGTCGTATTCCTGTTGCAGATAACGTTATTGAGTATGCAGTAAGCATGGTGAGCAAGTCACGCCCAAACGCACACACAGCTAGTGAAATCGTTAAGGACTATGTGGATTGGGGGGCAGGGCCAAGGGCTTCTCAAAACCTAATTCTTGCCGCAAAGACCCATGCAGCTATTAACGGAAAGTTCTCTCCCGATATCGAAGATGTACAAGCTGTAGCAAATAGTATCTTACGACATCGAGTCATCAGGAATTACAAGGCCGAAGCAGAAGGCATCACAGAAGAACAGATCATAAAGAGCTTGTTCTAATCCAATAGGGATTCTATATCTATCTTCAATAATTCCACTTCTTTAGGTTTCAACAGATCGTAGAATCCACGAATCATGGCATCTTTATCCATTAAGGCGACATAACTACTGTGATAAAAATCCGTTCCATCCTCATTAGGCTTGAAGTTGGTCTTGTATTGCTCAGCCATGTTCTTGGTAATGGATTCCGATGCAGTTAAGAACTGCCATTTTTCAGTAGGTATTCCTGTGGCTCCAGCATAGTCCTTCAGTACTTCAGACACGTCATGCTCTGGGTCGATGGTATGGGATAAGATCATAAAATCTTCATCATCTATTTCATTGGCTATCCCGATTAATTGCTGTCGCATTGGAGGACAGATACTTGGACAACGTGTAAAAAAGAAATTCGCAAGGAATACTTTATCCTCGATAAGTGAATCTGAAAATTCTGCATTCAATTGGTTCTTGAATTGTCCATTATAGGAGATTTCATAGAGTTCTTTTTCTCCAGCTGCATTGATCGTGTAACTAAGGAATGGTAATTTGTCCTTTTCAGATTTACAAGAAAGAAACAAGATCAATAAAAAAGGGGCAATCCATTTCATTGAGTTATAGGCTTAAAGCTCCTAATCTTTTCTTCCATGCCTTCATCGTAATAGAAAATCGCCATGCTTGCCATCATTTCCTGCTCTTTCGATGTAGTGTTGTTCACCTCCAAGGTCATTTCGTACTCATGATCCGCATACATCCACACACCTTCCTTGCTTGAAAAGGTAGGTGTGCTTTTTAATCCAATCCGGTCCTTGTAATTCTCACTGATGCAATCATAAATGACCTCTTGAGTTGTCTTGTTTATCAATTTCAGGCGTTCTGCAAAGGGATGCAGGTGTGAAGTAACTTGATGTAAACGAATACTGTCCTTAATGCCTAGTTGTTGTGTTGCATCAAACGAATAATTGTGCTTACCAGGCGCAAAGATCCAATGACCAGACAACGGGTTGCCTTTTTCATCAAAATAGGTGTGATTCTTGGTTTCTACAGGAACGCAAGCATTTGGAAGGTCTTCAGTTGGACCTACAAAAGGATTATCAATATCAAAAGGAAACATCATGAAGATGGTCTTAGGTTGTAACGGTATAAGTCGTTTGTCGGTATCTTTCGTGAAGCCAATTTCAATCTTATGCTTCACTTTGAATGTAGAATCTGTAACGTTGTGATTAAGTGCCTGAGCATTCAAAAGGATGCGTTCATTAGAGAATACAGGAAACCCAAAGCCATCAGGTAATTCGAACTCTTCAATGCCATTGCTTATTGATGTTATCCTGGGGTAGGTCTGATTGATGCGTTCTGTAAAATTCCATCGATTATAATGCTCGCCGTCGCGATATTCGAAATTCGTATGGCAAACAAAATCGTTGGG
>JABDMQ010000137.1 GCA_013001365.1 Flavobacteriaceae bacterium | reverse complement strand
TTGGAGGGTTTGCAATACATACTAGCATTTCGGCATTTAACAGCTATCAAAATGGCACAACACCGATTTTTGTACCATATCCTAAGACGGACCTTGAAATAGAGACGATGACCTTTAGGGACAAATTGCAACCAGGAACGGATGAAACCTGGAGCTTCAAGATCAAAGGGCCAGAAGGCGAAAAAGTCTCTGCCGAAATGCTGGCAAGCATGTATGATGCTTCCTTGGACCAATTCCGACCCCATTCATGGAATTTCAATCCTTTCAATAGGCCGCATTATTATGCCAGATTAAGTCGTGACGGGCAACGTGCCTTCCAGAAATCGGGATTCAGGGTATATGTCCCATACGGTAACCCAGGTAATTTTTCCCAACAACAATATGACCAGTTGAATTGGTTTGGATTCCATTTTGGAATTAATTTAAGACATTTAAAAACTGATGCGGTATATGGCAATAGAGCGCCAGAAGCAATAATGATCAGGGGAAGAAGTACAACAGCCGAATTACAAGCTGTTGATGAAGACTCAGGAATGGAATTAGATGAAGTTGTTGTTGAAGAAGGTGCATTGGCCTACAGTACAAAAGGACCTCAAGAAGAGCAAGAACCTACGGACTTCTCAGGAGTCACCATCCGAAAGAACCTGCAAGAAACAGCCTTTTTCTTTCCGCAGTTGCAAACCGATAAAGATGGCAATGTTAGTTTCAACTTTACCACGCCAGAAGCATTGACCAAATGGAACTTGCAGCTATTGGCCCATACAAAAGATTTGGAAAGTGCTATAAAACGTCTGGAAACGGTAACCCAAAAAGAGCTTATGGTCATCCCAAATACGCCTCGATTTTTACGTGAAGGTGATCAAATAACGATAAGTACCAAGATTGCAAATCTAACAGAGAAAGCACTTTCAGGAAATGCCATATTGCAACTGTTCGACGCCTTAACTGGAAATGCCATTGATAATAAGCTTTCAAATGCCAATAACACAAAAGCATTTACCGTAGATGCAATTGGCAATACACAAGCATCTTGGACGCTAAGTATTCCTGATGATGTACAAGCCATTCAATACAAAATCATTGCCAAGGCAGGAGAATTCAGTGATGGGGAACAAAACGCTTTGCCTGTTTTGTCCAACAGGATGTTGGTAACGGAGACCTTACCAATGTGGGTGCGCTCCAACCAAACAAAGACCTTTACCCTAGATAAGCTGAAGAATACGAAATCTGCAAGCTTGAAGCATCATCAACTCACTTTGGAAATGACTTCTAATCCAGCGTGGTATGCAGTTCAGGCCCTGCCATACCTTATGGAATATCCATACGAGTGCAGTGAACAGATATTCTCGCGTTACTATGCCAACGCTTTGGCGAGCCATATTGCCAATAGCAATCCGAGGATACAAGAGGTTTTCAACCAGTGGAAGAATACTGATGCATTGCTTTCCAATCTGGAAAAGAATCAAGAGTTAAAATCGCTCTTGATACAAGAAACACCTTGGTTACGTGATGCACAAAGTGAAACGGAACAGAAAAAACGAATCGCGCTTTTGTTCGACCTCAACAAAATGAACAGTGAGTTAGAATCAGCACTTATGAAACTGAAGAATAACCAACTACCATCTGGTGCTTGGTCATGGTTCAATGGCGGAAGACATAATCGATACATCACGCAGCACATCATCACAGGGTTCGGGCATCTAAACAAACTGTCTGTCACATCGAGCGGAGTCGAGATGACTATGATAGAAAAAGCCATCAGATACCTCGACGCTGAGTTTGTGGAAGAATACAAAAACCTGACAAAATACAAGGATGTAGATTTAAGCAAGGACCATCTGAGCTATACGCAACTGCATTATTTGTACATGCGAAGCTTCTACCCTGAAATCAAGAAATCCAATGAGGTAGAGAAGATCAGTGATTATTATCTATCACAGATCCAGGAGTATTGGTTGAAACGATCATTATATGCCAAGGGATTGATGGCTCTCGTTACAGAACGCTTGGACGATTCTAAGACAGCGAAAAAAATATTACGTTCCTTAAAGGAAAATAGCATCACTTCGGAAGAGCTTGGCATGTACTGGAAGGAGAACACGAACTCATGGTATTGGTACCAAGCACCTATTGAAACACAGGCATTGCTGATCGAAGCTTTTTCTGAAATCGAGAATGACACCAAGACCATAGATAACCTGAAGATCTGGTTACTCAAGAACAAGCAGACCAACCAATGGAAAACCACCAAGGCCACTACAGAAGCTGTTTATGCTTTGCTTTTACAAGGCAGCGATTGGCTATCTGTAACCGATATGGTCGATGTTGTTCTAGGTGGCGAAAAGATTTCACCTCATAAACTGGAAGATGTCAAGGTAGAAGCTGGAACAGGCTATTATAAAACCGCATGGACTGGTCCAGAAGTAAAACCAGAAATGGCAGAGGTCACCATTAATAAAAAAGGTAAGGGCATTGCTTGGGGTGCTTTGTACTGGCAATATTTTGAGGATCTGGACAAGATTACTTCGGCAGAAACACCTTTGAAATTAAAGAAGAAACTTTTCAAGAAAACCAATACAGACAAAGGAGAGGAAATCCATGAAATCCTGGATGGTACATTGCTTGAAGTGGGTGACCTTGTTCGTGTACGAATTGAGTTGCGTTCGGACCGACCTATGGAATTCGTGCACATGAAAGACATGAGAGCTTCAGGAATGGAACCTATTAATGTCCTTTCACAATACAAATGGCAAGATGGTCTAGGCTACTATGAAAGCACCAAAGATGCATCAACGAATTTCTTTTTTGATTACTTGCCAAAAGGCGTTTTCGTTTTCGAATATGACCTAAGAGTAAATAATGCCGGTAACATGAGCAATGGCATAACCACCATTCAAAGCATGTATGCACCAGAGTTCAGTAGTCATAGTGAAGGGGTGAGAGTGTTAGTTAAGTAGAGCGGTTACGACAAAGTATCGTAACTTTATTCAATACTAACTAATAAATCACATTATTATGAATTCAAAAGTTTTTATGGTTCTGAGAATACTTCTTGGAATTTTTGTACTCGTCTTCGGTATTAACAAGTTTGCTCCTTTCATTCCAATGGAAGCA
>JABDMQ010000095.1 GCA_013001365.1 Flavobacteriaceae bacterium | reverse complement strand
AAGATATTCTTTTAGGCACGCATGGACGAAGTATCTATAAAGCTGATCTAGAAGCGTTACATGAATTCGGAGAAGGTCAACCAAGTGATGCGGTCGTGTTCTCAACTCAATCGGTTAGGTCTTCCGGGAGATGGGGAAGTTCCTTTGGAAAATGGGGAAGGACTTTCGAGCCGTCAACTACTTTCACTTTTTTCTCAATTAAAGATGGAAAGCAAACCATAAAACTCTTTTCTGAAAACGGCACCGAACTTAATTCGATATCCTTTGATGCCGATAGAGGGTTCAATTATCTGGATTATGACCTGAGTATTTCGGAAAAGGCCAAAAAGGCCTTGATGAAAGAAAACACTAAAATAGATATCAAGAAAGCTCAAAACGGCAATTATTACTTGCCTAAGGGAACATATACAATTCAACTTGGCTCAAGCAAGAACACCTTCGAAGTGAAATAATTTACATTTCTTTTACAATTCTTTACACAAAATGGAATTGTTAGGTTTAAGTTTGTTGAAATAACTTACATAGTTATTCAAGCTATCAAAAATTTGATATGATAAAGAAAACCGTTGCCCTATTTGCATTTTTGTTCTGGGCCTCTCTATTTTCACAAACCAATACTGACAACTTAAAAGTTTTCTTGGATTGCCGATCATGTGATAATACTTACATAAGGCAAAATCTATATAATGTAGAATTCGTAAGGGATCAGAACTTCGCTGATGTGCATTTGTTTTTTGCAACACAGCGAAATGCTAATGGCGGAAGATTGTACGATGTAGAGTTCATTGGCAAGAACGATTTCTCAGAAATGTACGACAAAATATCCTTCTCTAGTAATACAGATATGACGAGGGATGATGTTCGAAATTTAGTTTTGAGACAATTAAAGTTAGGTCTTGTAAGGTTTTGGATGAAGAAAGGAACAATTGAGGATGTCACGGTTAATGTTGCTGCACCAACAGAAGAAGAATCGACTGAAAATGCTGATACTGATCCATGGAACTATTGGGTTTTTAGGGTAGGAGCCAATGGCTATTTCAATGGTCAGGAGGCAAGCACATTTAGTAATTTTGGCTTCAATTTGTCTGCACGTCGAGTTACCGAGAAGAACAAGTTCAATTTCAATATCCGTTTCAGTGAAAACAAGTCTACTTTTAATTTTGATGATGAAGAAATAATTGCTGTTAACAATAGCAAGTCTCTGAGAGTTAGTGATGTTATTAGCATATCAGATCATTGGTCGACAGGCGCTTTTGCACGTATGGGGTCTTCGACATTCAGTAACAGGGATTTCTTTTGGAATTTCAAACCTGCCATAGAATACAATTTCTTTAAATACAATGAGTCTGCAAAGAAACAATTGACCTTAGGATACCGAATAGGCGTTGTTTACAATGATTATATCGAACGCACCGTGTTTGGGATGGAAAAGGAAACTTTATGGGAGCATAATCTAAGTCTTGGAGGAAGAATAAATGAAAAATGGGGAAATTTATTCGCTCAAATAGAATTCGATCAATTCTTGGATGACACCACCCTTAATTCTCTGGAGTTTTCCCTTGGCATGAATATTCGTCTGTTCAAGGGCTTCTCGTTTAATATAAATGGTAATTATGAAATAACGAGGAACCAGATCAATTTGCCTGCCGGCGATCTGTCGTTAGAGGAACTACTACTACAGCAACAACAACTTCAGTCTGGATATAACTATTTCATAAGCTTAGGATTTAGCTATTCGTTTGGCTCTATTTACAATAGCATTGTTAATCCAAGGTTTAATTTTTGATTTTTTTGTTTAACAAAAACTACCTGAAATATACTTAGCTATTGGTTCTGTTAAACAAGAATGCTAAGGTTAACTTAAATCTATTCTAAATAGCCTGCAATGACCCATTATTGTTTGTTAAAGAAGCGTCTATGCAGTATTTTTGTTCTAGTTCTAATTAATCATAATTAATAATGAGTGGAATCTTCAACTCTTCGATTGGCAGAAAGTTCGCCATGGCCCTTTCGGCATTTTTCCTAATGATTTTTTTAGTAATGCACGTTTCCATAAACTTCACTTCAGTATTTAGTGAAGAGCTTTTCAATAAAATGTCTCACTTCATGGGAACCAACCCATTGGTGCAAGGAGTAATGCAACCCATACTTATTTTCGGTGTTGTGTTTCACTTTATCATGGGGTTTATCCTGGAGTTCAAGAACAAGGCATCGCGAAGTGTTCGTTATTCCAAGAATTCACCTTCGGGCAACTCGACTTGGATGAGCCGGAACATGTTACTTAGCGGCGTGGTCATACTAGCATTTTTAGCACTTCATTTTTACGATTTCTGGGTTCATGAAATGACCGTTAAATATATCGATGGTGATATGAGTGGTCTTATGGATCCAAATAACGCCGACTCTGGTTTCCGCTATTATGAAGAATTACGAGAGAAGTTCGTAAGCCCTTTAAGAGTTTCAATTTACACTGTTTCTTTTGTTCTCTTGGCGATGCACTTGTTGCATGGTTTCAATTCAGCATTTCAGTCGTTAGGAGCAAATAACAAATATACCAAAAGCTTGAAAGGGTTCGGTAAAGTCTATTCCATAGGTATTCCAGCAGTATTCATTTTCATTGCATTATACCATCACTTTACACATTAAATAAAACATTATGTCTAAACTAGATTCTAGGACACCAGAAGGGCCATTAAAAGATAAATGGACAACTTATAAAGACAAGATCAACTTGGTCAATCCGGCCAACAAGCGATTGATCGATGTCATTGTGGTAGGTACAGGTTTGGCAGGAGGGTCTGCGTCTGCGACATTAGCTGAACTGGGTTATAACGTTAAAGCATTTTGTTTTCAGGATTCACCAAGAAGGGCTCACTCCATTGCAGCACAAGGAGGTGTTAATGCTGCGAAGAACTATCAAGGTGATGGCGACTCAACATACAGATTGTTCTATGACACTGTAAAAGGTGGTGATTATCGATCACGAGAAGCTAACGTGCACCGTTTAGCCGAAGTTTCTGTTAATATAATCGATCAATGTGTTGCCCAAGGTGTTCCTTTTGCAAGGGACTATGGTGGTTTGCTTGATAACAGGTCTTTTGGTGGCGTTTTGGTATCAAGGACTTTTTATGCAAAGGGTCAAACAGGACAACAATTATTATTAGGAGCTTACTCTGCCATGAACCGACAGATCGGTCGAGGCAAGATCAAGATGTACAACCGACATGAGATGCTTGATGTAGTCATAGTGGATGGAAAGGCAAGAGGAATCATAGCAAGGAATTTGGTGACAGGTGAGATTGAAAGACATTCGGCTCATGCTGTTGTACTTGGTACAGGTGGCTATGGAAATGCCTTCTATTTGTCTACCTATGCCATGGGAAGTAATGTCACCGCAGCTTGGAAAGCCCATAAGCGTGGTGCCTTCTTCGCAAATCCTTGTTACACGCAAATTCACCCAACATGTATTCCGGTTTCTGGAGATCATCAATCAAAGTTGACTTTGATGTCAGAATCACTGAGGAACGATGGTCGTATTTGGGTACCAAAACACAAAAAAGATGTAGAGGCCATACGTGAAGGCAAATTAAAGCCGACCAACCTAGCCGAAGAAGATAGAGACTATTATTTGGAACGTAGATATCCTGCTTTTGGAAATCTTGTCCCACGTGATGTGGCATCACGTGCAGCTAAAGAGCGATGCGATGCGGGCTATGGTGTCAACAAAACAGGAGAAGCAGTTTATTTGGATTTTGCTGATGCTATAAAAAGATATGGCAAAGAGCAGGCACATGTTAAAGGATTGGATGAAGATGACAGTGCATTAATCAATAAGTTAGGCAAGGAAATTATCAAAGCTAAATATGGCAACCTCTTCCAGATGTATGAGAAGATCGTTGACCAGAATCCATACGAAACACCTATGATGATCTATCCAGCCGTTCATTATACCATGGGTGGAGTTTGGGTTGATTATAATCTCATGACTACGGTACCAGGTTTATATTGTATTGGAGAAGCAAATTTCTCAGACCATGGTGCGAACAGATTAGGAGCGTCTGCTTTGATGCAGGGATTGGCAGATGGTTATTTTGTCCTGCCTTATACCATTGGCGATTACTTATCTGATGATATTAGGACTGGACCAATATCTGTTGATTCCCAGGAGTTTGATGAAGCAGAGAACAATGTCAAGGATCGCCTTGATAAACTGATAAACAATAACGGGAAATATTCCGTAGACCATTTCCATAAACGACTAGGTAAGATTATGTGGAATAAATGTGGAATGTCTCGTAATGAAAAGGACTTAAAGGAAGCTATAGAAGAAATCGCTGCTTTGAGAGAAGAATTCTGGAAAGATGTCAAGGTGCCAGGCACAGCGAATGAATTCAACGAAGAATTGGCCAAGGCTGGTCGTGTTGCAGACTTTTTGGAACTTGGAGAATTATTTGCCAAGGATGCGTTACAACGTGAAGAATCTTGTGGAGGACATTTCAGGGAAGAGCACCAAACACCAGAGGGAGAAGCAAAGCGACGGAAAGAATTCCAGTATGTTTCCGCATGGGAGTATAAAGGAGAACCAAAAGATGCAGTTTTGCATAAAGAGGAATTGGTTTATGAAAATATAGAAGTAAAAGAAAGAAGCTATAAATAGGAAGATTATGAAATTAACCTTGAAAATATGGCGTCAGAAAGATGCAAAAGACAGAGGCAAGATCGTAGATTACCAACTAGATGATATTTCTCCAGACATGTCTTTTCTCGAGATGCTGGATGTCTTGAATCAGCAACTGATTGATAAAGACCAAGACCCAATTGCGTTTGATCACGATTGTAGAGAAGGAATTTGTGGTATGTGCTCCATGTATATCAATGGGAGGGCTCATGGGCCGGATAGAGAAATCACAGTTTGCCAGTTACATATGCGCAGTTTCAGTGATGGAGATACCATTTATATCGAGCCTTGGCGTGCCAAAGCTTTTCCGGTCATCAAGGATTTGGTCGTTGATCGATCTGCTTTCGACAGGATTCAACAAGCAGGTGGATTCATTTCTGTCAATACATCGGGAAATACTCAAGATGCCAATAATATACTTATATCCAAACATGCCGCAGACACGGCCATGGATGCGGCTACATGCATAGGATGTGGTGCCTGTGTAGCATCATGCAAGAACTCATCGGCCATGCTATTCGTTGGCGCCAAGGTGTCACAATATGCTTTACTGCCGCAAGGCCAAGTTGAAGCTGCAGATCGTGTCATGAACATGGTAAAGCAAATGGACGAGGAAGGCTTTGGAAACTGCACCAATACTGGAGCTTGCGAAGTCGAATGCCCAAAAGGTATCTCTTTAGAGAACATTGCAAGGATGAATAGAGAATACTTAAAGGCCAATCTTAAAGGTTGAATCTCTTCTAAAGGCAATAATATAACTAATAGAATCCTGAGCATCTGCTTGGGATTTTTTAATTTTATAGAATGCAACATCCATCTAAACTCCCCAATGTAGGCACTACTATTTTTGCTGTCATGAGCTCTTTGGCAAACACCCATAATGCCATAAATCTAGCGCAAGGGTTTCCTGATTTTAAATGCGATCAAAAACTGATTGATCTTGTGAGTAAAGCAATGGATTCTGGTCACAATCAATATGCTCCGATGCCTGGACTGCTATCATTGAGGGAAACAATTGGGAATAAATACGATTCGCTTTATAATTCATCATATCATCCTGAATCCGAGATTACGATAACTGCAGGTGCAACTCAAGCTATTTTCACGGCAATAACTGCTTTTATTAAGCCCAACGATGAGGTCATTGTATTTCGTCCTGCGTATGATTGTTATATTCCAGCGGTTGAGCTTAACGGCGGAAAGGCAATTTCCATACAATTGTCTAAGCCTGATTATAAGGTGAATTGGGAAGAAATAAAGTCAAAGATTTCCTCAAGGACCAAGATGATCATCATTAATACACCAATGAATCCTAGCGGAACGATTTTTTCTCAACATGATATGCTTGAGTTACAGGAATTAACCAAAGGAACCAATATCATCGTTTTAAGTGATGAAGTATACGAACACATAGTCTTTGATGGTGATGAACACCAAAGCATCTGTTTATTCTCGGACTTGAAATCCCGAAGTTTCATTACAGCTTCATTTGGCAAGGTATTTCATAATACAGGATGGAAAATGGGATATGCTTGCGCGCCAAAAGACCTGATGACAGAATTCCGGAAAGTGCATCAATTCAATGTGTTTTCCGTTAACCACCCTGTTCAAGTGGCATTGACAGAATATCTGAAAGAGCCTTCCCATTATCAAGAATTATCAGTATTCTTCCAGGAAAAAAGGGATTTGTTCTTGAAGTTAATAGATTCATCAAGATTCGGCGTACAGCCCTCAAAAGGAACCTATTTTCAAATCCTTGATTATTCCAATATTTCACAAGATTCAGATATCGAATATGCCAAGAGGCTAACCATCGAAAATGGCTTGGCATCCATTCCTGTTTCCGTTTTCAATGATCAGGGATTGGATGAGAAAGTCTTGAGATTCTGTTTTGCCAAGTCAGACGAAACCTTGAAAAAAGGAGCAGAAATTTTAAACAAGATCTAATCTCATCATCCAATCATATTGTTCGTCCTCTCCAATTAAATAAGGATGTTCTCCAAATTTCGTGAATCCATGTCGTTTATAGAATTCAATGGCTTTTAAGTTCTTTTCCCAGACACCAAGCCATAGGCTACTCGCTCCATGTGCTTTTGACAGGTCTATGAC